>JAFGXK010000120.1 GCA_016936695.1 Bacteroidales bacterium
AGGACAGAGAATAATAAAATGGGGCCGGTGCGACTTTACCAATCCGACTAACCGGCTCTCTCCTATCAATACTATTATGCGTTCCCCCGACAAGGAGGATATGGACATGGCTAATCTCCTTGTTAATGCCAGGATAACGCCATGGACACCTGTCATCCTGGAAGCTGTTTTCATCCCCTATTACCGGCCTTCGGTCCTGATAATCGATCCCATACCCATGCCTCCTTATGTAGGAATTGAGCAACTCCCCTCACTTGTAACTGACAGCAAAATGTTCAGTTATGCCCTGCGGGCGGATTTTCATCCCCGTCTGATCGACTTTTCAGTGTCATGGTTCGACGGCTATGACCCAATGCCGGGAATTGCACTTACTACTTTTAATCTTGAACTTGAACAGTCAATACCTTTAATGGAGGTCGGATTATCAGTGAAACCTTACCGCAACAGGGTTCTGGGTGCTGATTTTGAAACCATTGCCGGACCATTTGGGATACGCGGTGAAGCTGCATGGTCAGATCCTGATCTTTCATACAGGGGAAATGAATATGTCCCTTTACCTGAACTGGAATGGGTCGTCGGCGCCGACTGGGCCCGGGGATTTTGGAGAATTACAGCTGAATACAGCGGAAAGCATGTTTTGGATTTTGTTCCCTTCGCAGTCGATCCGTTACTTGGAACGGAGATCGACTTCTCCGCTTTTGCCCCTTTGCTTGCCAATCCTGAATTTGATGCCGCTGATTATGTGAAACAACAGGTTGGTGCCTTTAACAGGCTTTACAATTACCAGATGTATGAGTTTTACCATTCCGCCGGACTGAGGGCGGAAGGGGAACTGATGTACGGAAAGATTCTTCCTTCGCTAACCACTCTTTACAATTTCACCTCGCACGATCTGCTGGTGATCCCCGAATTAAGAGTAAAGCCTTCAGACGGACTGACTGTAGTTGCCGGGGCAGAAATTTATTCCGGCACTAAGGGTTCGCTTTACGATATTGTTGAAGATTTCCTGAATGGAGTATATGTTTCACTAAGGGTTGATTTCTGATATGGCTTCTTTTATCTACAAGTTCAGGTACTTCATAATAGCATTCTGCTTCCTGATCGGGGCAGGATCGCTGGTGCTTATCCCGCGAATGAAAGTTGACCCCGACATGAGAAACTACATCCCCAAATCGATTGATTCGAGGCAACAGACCGACAGGATTGAGAATGAGTTCGGGACACAGGACATGGTAATGATCCTTTTTTCCGACAGTAGTATCCTTGATACGGAAAATTTACGGCGAATAAAAGAGATTGACAGGGGAATTTCAAAGCTGGGGGGTATTACCAGCAGGATATCTCCTTTCACTGTCAGCAGTATAAGCAGTGAAGAAGGAATGATGGTCGTAAGGCCCTTGATTGAGGATATCCCTGCAGAAAAAGATGATACGGAAAAACTCAGGGAAAAAATCCTTGCAAATGACTTTGCCCGAGACATTGTAGTTTCCTCTGACCTGACAACCGCATCTGTTACGGCCACAGTAAATAGCACCGTTAGTGAAAATATCACCACTGACAGGATCGATTCCATTGTCAGTTCCAGGCCTGGAAAAGCTCAGATAATGAAAGGAGGCCTGCCTTATATACGAAAGAGTCTTCTGAGGGATGTAAAGAAGGATGCAATTATACTTATTCCGGCAGCGCTGTTAATCATGCTGCTGGTGCTTAGACTGAACCTTGGCAACTGGCGCAGTGTAGTTATGCCTTTCAGCGTAGTCTTTCTCACAACGGCATTCAGCATGGCACTGGTTCCCCTTTTGGGCTGGAAGATGTCGATAATTACTGTTCTGGTGCCTGTTATCATGATAGGAGTAGCGAATAACTATGGAATCTATCTGGTAGCCAGGTTTCAGGAGCTTAAGCTGAGGAATCAGGGTACTCCGGATAATGATCTGCTGAAAAGTCTGTTCAGATCGCTGAGCATGCCTATTCTTTTCAGCGGACTGACAACAGTTGCAGGTATTTTGGGATTACTAACCCACTCAATAATACCCGCAAAACAGGTCGGGGTGCTGGCAGCTGCAGGAGTTTTACTTGCACTTCTGATGAGCCTGCTGCTTATCCCTTCACTTATAAGCATCAACAGTGAGGGCCTTGTCTTCAGTAAAAGAAAAAGTAACAATTCCGGTTTCTTTGACAGATTCCTTAAAAAGCTTTCGGATCTGGTTATAAGGCATTCCGGCAGAATTCTGATTGTCTTTGCAACAGTAATTCTCCTCTTTGCAGCAGGCATTGTTTTCATCCGGATCGATACAAATATGGAGAATTACTTTTCTTCGAATCATCCCGTGAAAAAGGCATCGGAGATTATCAATGAAAAATTCGGAGGATCCCAGACCATTTCGGTGATGATCGAAGGCGACATAAATGACCCTGCACTTATGAAGGGGATCGACAGACTGACCAATGAAGTCAAAGGCATTGATGGTGTAGGAAATGTTTTCAGTATATCACAGGTTGTTAGGGAGATGAGCAAGGCTATTTACACAAGCGGCGAGGAAGGCTATGACAGGATACCCGACAGCCGTGAGGCGATTGCCCAGATGTTCGAGCTGTATAGTATGAGCGGCGATCCGGAAGACTTCCGTCAGCTGTGTGATATGGAATATTCGAAGGCACATGTACTGGTCAGGTTTTCAAAACCCGATAAAAAGTTTGTCAGGCCCGTCAGCGCCAGGATAACAGAACTCACATCTGGAATGGATGCAACAGTCAGCATAGGCGGATATGCCCTTATAATGGCCGATTTTGCGGAGTCAATTATCAGGGGACAGATCTCTTCTCTCCTTTTTGCCGTATTAACGGTACTGCTCCTGCTTTCACTGATATTCAGGTCATTCAAAGGAGGGTTGACAGGATCAGTTCCTCTTGCTGCATCAATAGTGATCCTTTTCGGTTTTATGGGGTATTCAGGAATACCTCTGGATGCAGCCACAGCCCTTCTTTCTTCCATTATGATCGGTGTAGGTGTTGATTTTACAATACAGTATATCTGGAACTTCAATATTCAGATTAATTCGGGCCTTTCGTGGCCGGAAGCAACTTCGGCAGCGATTCGCACCATCGGTCGGAGCATTATTATTAACGCTCTGAGTGTTATGACAGGATTTGGAGCACTTATCTTTTCAGGATTCACATCGATCCGATTTTTTGGTTACCTGGTGTTTATCAGTATAGGATCGTGCCTTATCGGAGCACTTTTAATCGTGCCGGCTTTTCTTTTGAAATACAAACCGGCTTTCATAGGATTCAACTCACAAAAATCGATTAATAAAGATGAAAAAGAAAACGACAGCAATATTACTGGGATTGCTTCTTCCGCTTTTGCCGGCAGCAGCCCAGCAACCAGACGCAGTTGAGATCATGAACAGGAGCCGCGAGCTTAGCTTGGCTTCCTCCCTGAGTGCCACCCTCAGGCTCACAATAACCGAAAAAAACGGTTCAGAAAGAAACAGGACCATCTCAATGACAACCAAAAGCTTTGAAGATGGTCTGGAAAAAAGGCTTGTAAGGTTTATGGAACCTGCTGATGTAAGAGGCACTGCGATGCTTATTGTCGACAACAAGAATACGGCTGATGAGATGTGGATCTATCTGCCTGCACTGAAGAAGACACGGCGCATTGTTACTTCCGAAAAGGGACGGAGTTTCATGAGCTCGGAGTTCACAAACGCCGATATGACCTCCCCTACCGTTTCTGATTTCAATCACAAGCTTCTCGGAAACGCCGGAACAGATGGTAACTGGATAATCGAAAGCTTTCCGATTAACGAAGACAAGGCCGATGAATACGGCTATTCAAGGAAGGTAAGTCATATATCAAAAGAAAAGTATGAAGTGATGAAAATGGAATTCTATAATTTTGATAATGAACTTTTCAAGGTAATCGAGACAAAGGCCACCTTTCCGATGAAGGATGGCAAATACATGATTAAGAACATGGTGGCCAGCAATCTGAAGACCGGAAGGAAATCGGAAATACTTTTCAACAACATAACTGAAGGCGGCAAGGTGGATGATTCTGTATTTTCATTGCAGAACCTTCAGCAATAATCACTTTAAACTGAAACTGCACTGTTGCTTCCCGTGGTGTAACTCGTTATCTTTGCGGTTGTCAGACAAATTGAAATGCTCAGGAACGAGGAGACCATCTGTGCCCCTGCAACTGCAAGAGGAGGCGCTATATCGGTGATAAGGGTAAGCGGGAAACTTACTTTTCTCATTTGTGAAAGGATTTTTTCCCCTGCAGACAAGAACCTTAAGTTTCCGGACCAGCCCGGCTACAGGTCAATGCACGGTGATATAAGGAAGGGAGACGAGATAATCGATGAGGTAGTGGTAAGTAAATTCAGAGCTCCTCATTCCTACACCGGCGAAGATTCAGTTGAAATTTCTTGTCATGCTTCTTCATATATCGTTTCCCGGATTCTTGAATCGCTGATCTCGGAGGGAGCAGTTCCTGCTTTGCCCGGAGAATTCACACAGAGGGCTTTTTTAAATGGCAAAATGGACCTTTCGCAGGCTGAAGCCGTTGCCGATCTGATCGCTTCAGGAACAAGGTCGGCCCACCGGGTTGCTTTCAGCCAGATGAGGGGAGGATTCTCGGCAGAGATAAAAAGCCTGAGAGATGAACTGCTAAGGTTTGCCTCACTTATCGAGCTTGAGCTGGACTTCGGGGAAGAGGATGTGGAATTCGCCGACAGGAAAGAGATGATGTCGATTGTGTCCAGGGTAAAAGGGATGGCCGACCGGCTGGCAGATTCATTCCGGCTTGGAAACGTTATCAGAAACGGCATTCCGGTTGCAATTGTCGGAAAACCAAATTCAGGGAAATCAACCCTTCTAAATACCCTTCTCAATGAAGAGCGGGCTATTGTTTCGGATTTGCCCGGAACAACCAGGGACATCATTGAAGATACTATCGTTATTCACGGGATCGAGTACAGGTTTATAGACACCGCTGGACTGAGGGAAACGTCGGATGTAATTGAAAGCCTTGGTATTCAAAAGACAAAGGAAAAAATAATGCAGGCTACCGTGGTGCTGCTGATAGATGATGTATCGGATCAGGCTTCAATGATAAACCAGAGAGCCGCTATGGTGAAGGAGATGATCAGGGGATCGGACAAGAGGCTCGTTATTGTTATTAACAAGATTGACACGGCCGATAAGGGTATTACCGACAAACTGATGAGTGAAATCGTTTTCGAAGAGAACGATTCACTTCTTTTTATCTCAGCAAAGGAACATACAGGTCTGGATGAACTCAGGGAAAAGCTGGGCATTCTTGCTGAGGCGGACCGCATTGAAAATGAAGACGTGATAGTGACCAATATACGGCATTCAGAGGCTCTGAAACATGTTTCCGAAAGCCTGGAAAGGGTTATGGCCGGACTGAAAGATAAGTTGCCTGAAGACCTGATTGCAATGGATATTCGCCAGGCTATTCATTACCTTGGGGAGATAACGGGCCAAATCACATCAGATGAGCTATTGGGGAATATTTTCAGGAATTTCTGCATAGGAAAATGATCTGAATCTCCTTTCCATTTTCAGGGTCTTTTTTTAAACAGTTATTACAACACTTAAGCATGCAAGAGAAAAATGTAAAATTCGATATTGTCGGACAGTTCATGACAAAGGTACTGCAAAGAGCTGGCGTACCGGAGGATGATGCAAGGATAGTGGCTGATGTTCTTATAACGGCTGATAAACTGGGATTTGATACACATGGTGTAAACAGGCTGAAGACGATATACCTCGACAGGATAAGGGATGGAATCCTGAACCCCGTGACCGTGACCGGAGTTTTAAGGGAGAGCCCTGCCACTGCAGTCATTGACGGCCACAACGGAATGGGCCATGTAATATCGTGCAAGGCCATGGAAATGGCAATAGACAAGGCCGGTAAATACGGTATGGGAATGGTTGCGGTAAGGAACTCAACCCACTATGGTTTTGCGGGGTATTACCCCCTGATGGCTGTGAAGAAGAATATGATCGGCATTACGGGCACAAATGCCCGCCCGTCAATAGCCCCAACCTTCGGAGTTGAAAATATGCTCGGCACAAATCCGCTTACATTCGGAATCCCTTCCGATGAACCGTTCCCTTTTCTTCTCGATTGCGCAACATCCATAATACAGCGCGGAAAAGTGGAACTGTTTGCAGGAATCGGAAAAGAATTGCCTAAAGGACTGGTTATCGATGAAAACGGTGAAAGTAAGACAGATCCCCACGAAGTTTTGGAAGATCTGATCGCTGGGCGTGCAGCTTTTACACCTCTCGGCGGTATCGGTGAAGATACCGGAGGGTATAAGGGATACGGCTATGCAACGGTTGTGGAGATATTGTCGTCAGCCCTTCAACAGGGTGCCTACCTTAAAATGCTGACAGGGTTGAAAGAAGGGAAAAAAGTTCCCTACTCCCTGGGCCATTTTTTCATTGCAATTGACATTAATGCCTTTACGGATCCTGATGATTTTAAGCGGACTACGGGAAATATCCTGAGAGATCTCAGGGCTTCGAGGAAAATGCCCGGACAGACACGTATTTTTACAGCAGGTGAGAAGGAATATGATACCTGGATCCAGCGTAAGGATAAAGGAGTGCCCTTTAACGAGCATCTTCTCAGGGAATACCGGGAGTTGTGCAAACAATATGACTTAGAAGAGTTTTTAAAGGAGTTCTGAAAGTCCTTCACAATGCTCATTTCAGCATTTGGCAACGCGGTTTAATGTCAAAATTATGCCTCTGCCGGGCCAGGTTTTATCCCTTAAGGGACAGGTTCCGTACCTGACGGCACAAGATGAGGGTTTCAAATACAAAAGATGCGGCAGGTATATCCGTGCCGCATCTTGTAATCCTTTATTGAAAAATATTCTAATAGCTTATTCCAAAGCCAAATACGTATTTGGTGCCCTCGGCCCAGATCTGTGGCACCTTCCTCAGCAGTACAGAATTATGGATTAGGTTTAGCTTAGGTTTGGATTATGGGTCCGTGCTAAAATTATAAAAATCCCCACCTTGGGAATAAAAAACATTCCCTCTCAAGGATGTTTGTAAGCGCCCCTGTATTCTCTTGCAAGCATTGAAGATGCTTCCGGATTGCCAATGACCTCCTTTTTTTCATTATCCCATCTTACAACACTTCCCGAATAGAGGGAGATCATCGCAAGCTGTACCGTTGCTGTTGATTTGAAGGCATCATCGGGAGTGCAGCTTATCAGGCTTTTATCCTTATTCCTAACCGCATTTATGAAGTTCTCCACGTGATTTTCCTGCATCAGGGGAGCCGGAACCGGAATATCCTCTCTAATTGCGTCTCTGCCTGTCGAAAAGACAACTACTTTCGAGTCTTCAACAAAAATTGTTCCCTTGTCGCCATAGAATAAGATCCCGTTGTTGAACTCCCTTGTCACGTCACCATTGCCCCAGAGCCTGTGCTGCCAGAAAACGGGGGCCTTTTTAAATCCGAACTTCACGTTCAGAGTGTCGGGAGATGTAATCTGTCCCTTCAGAGCCATTATTCCGCCTGTGGCATAAATATCTTCGGGCATCCCCTCTCCCATCATCTTGCGGATAATATCGATATGATGGATACCCCAGTCGACAAGATGTCCATTACCGTATTCCTTTTCAAGCCTCCATGATTTGTGCCCTATGCTCGGACGGTAATCGAGCTTAGGAGCAGGTCCGCACCATTCTTCCCAGTCGAGCGATGCAGGAGGCTCCTGAATCTTTGTATCCTGGGGGCCCGGATTGTAATGAATCTGGGCAACAACCTGATGTATGTCTCCTATCCTGCCAGCTTCAATCAGCTCGCGGGCTTTCTGATAAGACAAGGCCTGCCGGCGCTGGAATCCGACCTGGACTATATTGCCTGCTTCACGTGCGGCACTGACCATGGCAAGTCCTTCAAGGACATCGTAGGCAAGCGGCTTCTCACAGTTAATATCCAGTCGCTTTATGCAGGCGGCAATGAACTGCAGGGCGTGCCAGTGTGGAATGGTGCCGATGATAACAGCATCAAGGCCTTTCATATCGAGCAGTTCCGGATAGTATTTGAAGGTCTTTGGCCTGTAGCCCTGAAGCTTCTCCAGTTCTGCTGCACTTGATGAAAGATGTTCAGAGTCGACATCGCAGACTGCAGCAACTTCAACCCCTCCCGCCTTAATTGCAGCTACCGCATCAACCATTCCGTACCAGCCCGAACCAATCAATCCGAGTTTTAACTTCTTATCCTGATTTAACTTCGGGATATATAAGGAGGTGGCAAATGCGGCTGAGCCGAATGATGCCAATTCAATGAATTTTCTTCTTTGCATGATTTGACGATGAAAGGGTTAACCGTTTAAATATATTAAAAATTTCTACATTTACCGCATGAAACCTACCCTTCTCTATTCCGATGCACTTAAACTGAAACGGCCGAATGCCTTCCAGGTGATGCTGAAGCCAGCCGGATCATCATGCAACCTTAACTGTACTTATTGTTATTATCTGGAGAAGAGTAAGTTGTACGGCTCCAATTCAAGAATGAGAATGACGGATGAACTGCTGGAGAAATTCACAAGGCAGTTCATTGAGGCTAATCAGGTACCTGTTGTAACCTTCACCTGGCAGGGAGGCGAACCGACACTGATGGGACTTGATTTCTACCGAAAAGCTGTTGAGCTGCAAAAGAAATATGCCGGCGAAAAAAAAATTGAAAATGCTTTTCAGACCAACGGAACGAGGCTTGATGATGAATGGTGCAGGTTCTTTAAAGACAATAATTTTCTTGTCGGAATATCAATTGACGGCGAAGAACATAACCACGACCGCTACCGGCGGACAAGATCGGGCCGACCGACTTTCCGGAAAGTACTGAACGGAATAGAACTGCTCCATAAACACAGTGTCGAGTTCAATACGCTCAGCGTTGTAAACAGCTACAATGTGCATTTTGCTGCAGAAACATACCGGTTCCTGAAAAAAATCGGAAGCGGATTCATGCAGTTTCTTCCTGTCGTTGAATTTGAGAATGAAAACAGGTCACCGGAGGAACTAAGGCTTATAGCACCCGTGCATCAAAAGAACTCACGAATGGCTCCGTTCACTGTACCAGCTGTGGAATATGGGAAATTCCTGATAACTATATTTGATGAATGGGTGAGAAATGATGTTGCCAGGTATTATGTTCAGATATTTGATGCCACCCTTGCAAACTATGTCGGGGAAAACCCCGGATTATGTGTATTCAATGACATTTGCGGTGATGCGCTTGTGATGGAGCATAACGGGGATGTTTACTCATGCGATCATTTTGTTTACCCCGAGTATTATCTGGGAAATATCAATGACACCCCACTGATCGAACTTGCAAAATCGCAGGCTCAATTCGACTTTGGCATAAACAAGCGGAATAAACTTCCGCGCTATTGCCTTAAGTGCGACCTGAGATATCTGTGTCATGGAGAATGCCCCAAGCACCGGTTTCTGACCACTCCAGACGGAGAACCTGGTCTTAATTATCTTTGCGAGGGGTATAAATTATTTTTCAGGCATGCAGAGCCCTTTATGAAATTCATGGGAGAAGAGCTTAATAATAAACGCCCTCCTGCCAATGTTATGAACTGGATAAGAAACAGGGAAAACCAGGTTGTCTTACCTGTTACCCCGGGCCGGAACGATCCCTGCCCCTGCGGATCGGGAAAGAAATTCAAAAACTGCTGCATGGGTAAGCCCGGAAACCCTTTCCTGACAGTGTTAAGTAACAAGTAGAGAATTTAAATCAAATATTTAAAACCTTATTGCTATGAGTTCATCCCGCCGTTCATTCATTCAGAAAGCTGCCATGGTAACAGCAGCCGCAGGTCTTGGAATTTCCTGTTCCGATCGCAAACAGTCGCTTGCAGCAACCGATCTGTCAACGCCAAAAAAGACAGTCAGAAACAGGATCGGAGTTTCAACATATTCATTCTGGCAGTTTAACGGACCAAAGGAAAACTCCCCGATTGAGGATTGCATAGATAAGGCAGCAGCCATGGGCTTCGATGGTATTGAATTTCTTCTGCGGCAGATGCAATCGGAAGACAACAGCTATCTTCAGAAATTAAAGCGTCAGGCCTTTCATGCCGGGCTCGATATCATGGGCTTCTCCACACACCAGGGATTTGTTTTTCCTGACAAAAAGAAAAGGGATGAAGAGATTGCACTTACGATCCGTCAGCTGGAACTTGCCTATCAGCTTGGAATTCCAACAATGAGGCTTAACACAGGCAGATGGAACACCACAGAATCCTTTGACGATCTGATGGCTAATAAGGGCATCGAACCCAATCTTCCCGGATACACAGACGATCAGGGTTTTGAATGGGTGATAGACGCCATCGAAAAGTGCCTTCCCACAGCTGAAAAATGCGGGGTAGTGCTTGGACTCGAGAATCACTGGGGATTGGGTCGCACTGCCGCAGGGGTGCTCAGAATTGTCGATGCTGTAAATTCACCATGGCTGCAGATTACCTCTGATACCGGGAACTTTCTGGAAAATCAGTATGAACAACTAGAGATGATGGCCCCGAAAACCTTTCTCGTTCAGGCCAAGACATACTTCGGCGGCGGGAAATGGTATACATTGGACATTGATTACAAACGTGTTGCAGAGATTTTCAGGAAAGTTGGCTACAAGGGTTATGTTTCCGTCGAGTTTGAGGGCAATGAGGATCCGATGACAGCTGTCCCCAAAAGCCTCGAGCTTATTAGAGAAGCTTTCACCTGGGAGGTTTAGATAAGTGTTCGGTCATTCAGTCGTGCGGTCGTGCGGACATGCAGTAGTGCAATCGTGCAATCGTAAAAGGGATCGTGTGATTAAATGATCAGTTGGGCAGAAAGGTACGTGCAAGTTCTTCACTGTCTCCGTAATTAATCATCAGCTTTTCGAGGCGTTTGTGAAGTTTTTTCCTTATCCGGGTATATGACGGATCCTCATAAACATTCTTCATTTCGAGTTGATCTGCGACTCTGTCGCACAGCTCCCATTCGTCGATATTGTAATAGTAGTGAATCAGTTTATATCGTTCGGTGCTCATGCCGTAATGGCGCTTGACCATGTGCGATCCGGGATATTCATAATAATGATAATAGTGTTCCTTTCTCCAGTTGGAGGGTGTTTTTCCTTTAAGGATACTGACCATGCTTCTGCCTTGCATATCTTCCGGAACATTGACACCGGCGATTTCAAGAAATGTTTCAGGAAGATCGATATTTGAAACCATGTCGCTGTTAACGGTTCCGGGCTTTGTAACCCCGGGCCAGCTTATAAGAAGCGGTGTCCGGTACGATTCCTCAAACATGAACCTCTTATCGAACCATCCATGTTCACCCAGATAAAATCCCTGGTCGGAGGCGTAAATCACCACGGTATTTTTATCAAGCCCTTTCTCCTTCAGATAATCCAGCACCTCCCCTACGCTTTTGTCAACTGCTGCAATACATGCAAGATAATCCTGAAGGTAACGCTGGTACTTGTATCTGACAAGGTCAATTAGTTACAAGACATCTGTCAAATCTGATACCTTCCCTGGCTATCCGGTCGATATTTGGTGTTGCCGCCAGTTCCTTCAGTGCGCCTCCGTAGGCGCTTATCGCCTGGTAAGCGTGGTCGTCGGACATGATGTAGATAATATTGGGACGCTGCCCTGTATTCTGTGCTGACGCCTGATGACAGCACAAAGCAGCCATTCCAATCATTGCGGTGAGTTTAAGATCGGGTTGCATATTTATTTTGTCTGTTTGATTTCAAATGATCCTTTCAGTTCTTCACTGTCGCCGTATCCGTAACGGACTGCTTTTACGCGAATATTGTAATTACCGGGTTTAAGGTGCATTGGTCCTGAATACAACAGCCAGTGGGGATTTTCCTTTTCCTCAAAAGTATATACAACTGAGGCTCCGTGAGTGGGGCAGTAAAATGAAAGTGTCATTGGAGATGACCATGTTCCGCCTGTTCTCAGATTTTTTGATGCCCTGTCCTCTGGTGAGTTGACAATGAAATAAGGGGTGTCAGTCACGGGTTGTTTCATGTCGGGCCACATCTGCCTGATCATTTCAGGTTCATTCATGTGGCCCATGTCTCCTGTAGTCAGCGTCCATTGTTCATGCTTTTCCCTGAATTCCTCAAGTACTTTCAGAAACTTTGGATCATCTGCAAGGTTGTTAATTTGGTAAGGGTCATTCCTTACGTCATACAGTTCCTCGGGAGGCCGGGTGGAAGCCATCCATGATTTCTGAGGTCCTGTTAATCTGCCTTCGGCATCGAGCCGGAGCATCTCCTTGTAGATGGGCATGTTGTTAAGGTATGGAACCCAAATCTGAAATGACTCGTTGGTATAGTAATTCCGGATATATAAAAAGTCTTTTGTTCGTACCGACCTTATCATATCGTAAGATTCATCAACACGATCCCGGGCTGCATAGACAGCATCTCTTGTCTTCCCCGTCTGTTCCCCGAGGAAAGGAATTCCCTGCATGTGAGCCGGTACGGTGACTCCTGCCATTGAAAGAACAGTCGGTCCGAAGTCTATGGAACTTATGAGCCTGTCATCCACGGTTCCTGCTTTATAACCGTCGGGATACTTTATAATCAATGGAATATTGAGTCCGGAATCATAAAGCCACCTCTTTGCCCTTGGAAGGCCGTCTCCATGGTCACCCCAGAAAAAGATAATGGTATTCTTCAATTCACCCTCCTTTTCAAGCTCATCAAGAATAACCCCTACCACAGAATCGAGCCGGACAATATTGTCATATGATTTTGCAATATTCATTCTTATTGTTTCATTGTCAGGGTAATAAGGCGGCACTTTGACAGATTCCGGATCGGTTTTTACATTAGTGAGATCCCAGTTCTGGCTCTCATGGGTGCCTACCCAGTTGAAAACGGCAAAGAATGGCTGGCTCTTATCTGGCCGGTTTCTGTAGTGAGCCGTTCTGCTGCATTCATCCCAGATACTTGCAGGAACAGGGTCTTTAGCAAACTGGTAGTCGGTTTTGCTGTTGTTGGTACAGTAGTAATCTGCTGTTCTCAAATATTCGGTAAAGGTCTTTACATAATGGGGGGGTACGGCGGTAAAGGCGACTGGATTATCGACTCCCCTCCTGTACGAGGTGGTCCGCATGTGCATGCATCCGATTGAAGTCTGATACATCCCGGTTATAATCCCTGCCCTGCATGGAGCGCTTATGGCAGCAGTGGTAAATACATTGGTAAACCTGATTCCCTGTGAAGCAAGCCTGTCGATGTTGGGTGTTTTTACCGTTTTATCACCGTAACAATTAAAATGAGGACTCAAATCTTCTGTTGATATCCAAAGGATATTAGGCTGTCGGGGTGTCTGCTGACTGTAGGCGGCTGCCGACAGCAACGATGCTGCACCAAGGCCGATAAGTGATGTAAGGTTCATAGGATTTATAGGTATATTGTAATTGTTTAAGGGTTGCTGGTTACTAGTTGCTGGTTACTGGTTTCTGGTTACTGGTTACTGGCTTTGCCCGCCATAGCTTTCTTCGACCACCGAAACGCAGTGAAGGTGGTAGCGGAGGCGGGTTACTTGTTGTTGGTTGCGTGTTGGATCAAGACTCACAACTCAAACCTCATTCTTCACGCCTTCATGCCTTTACGCCCTTATGCCTTTAAGCCTTAACGCCTTGACTTCCTGCCACCTGTTTACTTATTTTATTGTTCCTGCTTTTCTTCTGTTCATTCCCGGGGAATCTGTAATAGCGTCACCAAGGTCTTTCCGTGCTTCACCGGCAAGTTGCATTAGTTCTTTAACCTTTTCAGGATAAAACATAGCAACATTGTACCATTCTCCCGGATCGCGCCGGAGGTCATACAACTGAGGTTCAGAAATGGTTTCGGTACCAGTTGGACCAGGCCATCCGTCAGTTCCGGGTTTTTTATCCCTGTAAGTACGTCCGCTGTGAGGGAATACCAGTTTCCAGAAATCGCGCTGGACTGCCTCAAGGCTGTTGGTTTGATAATAATAGTATAATTCATGGCGCGGGGAAGCATTGGCTTCTCCCAGCATCAGAGGAAGAATGCTGACACCGTCAATTTTCAAGTCCGGAAGTTTTGCCCCTGTAATATCAGCGAGTGTTGGCAGAATATCGATTGAAGAAGCCAGCTTGTTGCAAATGGTTCCTTCAGGTATTATCCCGGGCCATCTCATTATACACGGAACCCTTTGCCCGCCTTCCCATGTGGTGCCCTTTCCTTCACGCAGACCGCCCGTCGATCCTGCATGATTGCCAAAATTCAGCCACGGGCCGTTGTCGCTGGTGAAAATCACAAGAGTGTTCTTTTCAAGGCCATATCTTTCGAGGGCTTTCATTATCTCCCCTATTGACCAGTCTACTTCCATCATGACATCGCCATACATACCCTGCATGCTTTTTCCCCTGAATTTATCCGAAACACCCAGTGGAATATGTACCATAGAATGAGGCAAATAAAGAAAAAACTGTTCATTTCTGTAAGACTCAATAAACTTTACAGCTCTTGCAGTATAATCGGTGGTCAGCTTGTCCTGGCCTGCAAGATCCCTCACCTCTCCTACTTTATCGCTTCCTTCCACGAGAGGAAGAATGGGATACCTGTTTTTTCGATCTGAAGTGTCCTTAAGATGCATCGGCACTCCGTCGAAATCGACCGGCCACATATCATTTGAATACGGGATACCATAATATTCGTCAAATCCGTGTCGCAGGGGAAGAAACTGACTGTGATGCCCGAGATGCCATTTCCCTATTATCCCGGTGTAATATCCTTTTGGTTTCAGAATTTCCGCAATAGTGGTCTCTTCACTGTTAATTCCTGTTTCTGACCATGGCATTAGTGCCCCGGTAATCCCGATCCGGTTAGGGTAACAGCCTGTAAGCAGCCCGGCCCTTGAGGCACTGCTTACCGCCTGCGGACAGTAATACCAGGTGAACTGCATTCCCTGGTTCGCCAGTCTGTCAAGATTCGGGGTGGAATATTGATTTGCAGAGGTACGGCCGATATCTCCGTATCCCATATCATCCATAAGGATCAGGACAATATTTGGAGTGCAGGGTTGAAACGACTTGTTTGTCTGGGCACCTGCCTGAACTGCAGCAAGTGACACCAGTCCGAGGTTAATTGTTGAGCGGAGGGTTATCATAGCCTGGTTTTGTATTTATTGTTTTTTTCTTCAGTGTGGTTCTAAATTGGTAAAATGCTGCTTTATGGCATATCCTTCCATTCAGGATTAGGGATCATCATGAGTGCGCCGGTTTCCTGTCTCCATGCTTTGAGGAGGTCGTACAGCTCCCTTGTCTTTTGGGGATTAATTGCCGAAATGTCGGTTGTCTCCGACAAGTCTTTTTCAAGGTCATATAGCTCCTGCCTGTCTTTTTCGAAATTATCGACCAGCTTGTATTTCCCAAGACGTACAGCACTTCCCGGCCATGCGCCCTGGTTTGAATAATGGGGATAATGCCAGAAAAGCGGACGAGGTTTCATTTTGTCTTTTTTCAGAAGAGGTGCTATGCTGGTACCGTCGATCTCGTTTACCGGCTTAACTGAACCAGTCAGCTCAATAATAGTTGGGAAGAAATCGACAGTTGAAACAGGAGTCTTTCTTACGGTTCCTGGTTTAGCCTTTTTCGGGTATTTAATAATAAGGGGGACCCTTATGCCTCCTTCATAAAGCCATCCTTTGCCGGCCCTCAGAGGGTAATTGCAGGTCGGCGAGCCTTCGGATGTTGAAAGGCCCCCATTGTCCGAGGTGAAAATGATAATGGTGTTCTCATCGAGGTTCAGTTCTCCGATCCTTTTTACAAGTCTTCCGATATTTTCATCAACGCTGTAGATCATTGCGGCATAGACGGGATTACTATGAATAATCCTTTCTTTGAAGTTAGCGCTCATTGATTCGGTGATCCATTCTTTGTTCCGGGTGAAGGCCTCAGAATCTGAAAGTCGCATGGAATCAGCTTTAAGTGAAAACTTCCTGATATGCTTCTCCTTTGCCTGCATCGGGTTATGAACGGCATAATATGAAAGATAGACAAAGAACGGCTTGTCACCGGAGCTTTCAATGAACTTAATGGCCTCGTCCGTCTGTCGGTCTGTCAGATATTCACCTGCCGGCCCGTCTGTAAGCCTGGGATTGCCATAAGGTGAGAAGTAGCCGTCAGAGGTTTTGCTTCTGTTTGGCTGTCCGGCTCCATGCCCTCCCCTGTTGATATCGAATCCCTGATGTTCCGGCCAGAATTCCTCCCCTGCTCCCAGATGCCATTTGCCGCTGATCATGGTTTGATACCCGTTTGTTTTCAGGACTTCTGCAATAGTGATTTCATTTTTTCCGAGATGGAGACTAAAGGGCAGTGAAATAAGCCTGTCGGTCGGGGCGCCGCTTTTGGTTGCCTGACGGCCCGGTATCCAGTCGGTGATTCCTGTGTTTACAGTGTATTTTCCTGTCATTAGAGCGGCCCTTGTTGGTGAAGAAACAGGGCAGGCAGCGTAGGCATTGGTGAACCTTATCCCGTCCTTCGCCAGCCTGTCGATATTTGGTGTTTCATAAAACCGGCTGCCATAACAGGCCAGATCAGTGTAACCGAAATCATCCATCAGGATGAATATAACATTGGGCTTATGAGCTGGTTGCCGTGTCGTTCCTGAAGCTCCCGGTAGCGGCGCCAGGGAAAGCAGTCCGGCCGATATGACGGAGGTTAAACCGATTTGCATGTTTTTTTGCTTTCTTTCATTTTGCTTTAATGGAGTTCAGGAGATCTGTTAATTCCTTAACAATAGATGGTTCATTGCCTGCCACATTATTTTTTTCCCCTGGGTCGTTTTTAAGGTTATAAAGCTGGTACATCGGATCATTTCCGGTTTCGGTATTTGTATTTACCTGGATCTTTGGTCCCTGACCGGGTTCAATAAGCTTCCATTCGTCCTTCACTATTGAAAGCCTGTTTCGTGACGGTTGTTCCACAACCCACTCCCTGCCTTTATCCGTTTTTCCTGTAAGTACTCCCATATTGTTCCGGCTGTCCGGAGCGCCTCCTTCAGGGATCGGTGCTCCTGTGATCCCTGCAAGCGAAGCCATAAGGTCGATCTGGCTGAACAAAGCATCGGAAACGCCTTTTTTTATCGTTCCTTTCCATGAAGATATGAAAACCACTCTTGTTCCTCCCTCGAAAGCGCTGTATTTACCGCCGCGGAGCCTTCCGGCAGGCTTGTGAGTACCGATCAGCTCAACTGCCTGGTCTTTGTAACCGTCATCCACAACGGGACCGTTATCGCTTGTCACAATAATAAGGGTGTTTTTCTGAAGCTTCATTCTATTAACAGCCTTTACGATCTCTCCCACCGACCAGTCAAATTCAAGTATTGCATCTCCCCTTGGTCCCATCCCGCTTTTCCCGGCGAAGCGCCCGTGCGGAACCCTCGGAACATGTATATCGTGGGTAGCGAAGTAGAGAAAGAAGGGTTTTGCATGATTGTCTTCGATGAACTTAACTGCCTTTGAAGTAATGACATCGGCCATATCCTCATCGATCCACAAGGCCGACCTTCCTCCGGTCATGTATCCGATACGGCTGATTCCGTTTACAATGGTCATGTTGTGCCCGTGACTCGGGTGCATTTTCAGGAGTTCGGGGTTCTCCTTTCCGGTGGGCCAGTCCCCGATCTTTTTACTGTAATCGACTGAAATCGGATCAGCAGGATCAAGTCCCACCACACTCCTGTTTTCTACATATACACATGGTACGCGATCGCCTGTGGCCGGAATTAAAAAGCTGTAATCGAAGCCGATATCCAATGGTCCCGGTCTTATTTCCCCGTTCCAGTCGGGGCCTCCTTCAGGGCCAAGTCCGAGGTGCCATTTGCCGACAACGCCGGTGGTATATCCGGCACTTCGTAAAACCGACGGCAGTGTAATTCTGTCAGGAGTTATCAGGGCCGAAGCATCACCGGGCAGGACACTGGTGCCTTCACGCCGCCACGCATACTGTCCTGTGAGTAACGAGTACCGCGAAGGTGTGCTGGTTGCAGAAGTGCAATAGCCATTCGTAAAACGAAGTCCCTGGTTTGCAAGTCTGTCAATATTCGGCGTTTTCAGACGGGTTGCGCCATAGCAGCTGACGTCGCCATAACCAAGATCATCGGCAAGAATGATGATTATGTTAGGTAAGTCCAAAGGTTGTGAAAAGCTCATCTGGGTCAGTGCTGCCGAAATAATTCCGGCCGATCCTGTTAATAGTCTAAGGTTCATTTTACTTACTGACTTCAAAGGGGAATGGAAAAATTTCTGATGGAACATGTGCGTCATTCATCACTTGTTCAAGTTTCTTTACCAGATCAGGATTTGATGTTGCCAGGTCAGTGGTTTCACCTTCATCAGCCGAGAGGTCATAAAGCTCGATAGTGCTATCCGGACCTTTGTCAGCTTTCAGCTTAACCGCTTTCCAGTCTCCCATTCTTACTGCAATCTTACCTCCCTGCTCGTGGAATTCCCAGTAGAGGTATTCGTGTTTTTTCTGCTTCTTGCCCAGCAATTCAGGAAGGAAAGAAATCCCGTCAGTTCCTGCAGGGACGTCAATTCCGGCTATTTCTGCAAGTGTCGGCATTACATCCCAGAATGCTGAAATGTGATCAGATACGGATCCCGGTTTCACCCGGTAGGGCCATCTTACTATCATCGGCGTCCTGATTCCGCCCTCATACATATCCCTCTTATTTCCCCTTAGGGGTCCGTTACTTTCGAAGTAGTCGGGATCGGCGCCGCCTTCAAGATGAGGGCCGTTGTCGGATGCAAAAATCACAGTAGTGACTTCTTCAAGACCAAGCTCTGCCAATTTTTCCATTATCTCACCCACATAGTCGTCAAGCTGAGTCACCATAGCTGCAAAGGCTGCGTGGGATTCGGGCTGTGAACCATAGGGTCCCTGTCTGAATTCCGGACCGTCATCAACGCCTTTGAATGCCTTTTCAGGATCAAATTTACCCCTGAATTTTTGCATGTACTCTTCCTTTGCCACCAATTCTGCATGGGGGATAGTTGTCGGATAGAACATGAAAAATGGTTTATCCCTGTTATTTTCCATGAATTTCAGAGCTTCAGCATGGATCAGATCAGGACTGTACGAGCCTGTGCGGCCGCTGTCGTTGGCGTGAAGAAGAATCATTTCCCGGTTATGCCACAGGTGGTCGGGGAAATAGTTATGGGCAAGCCGCTGACAGTTGTAGCCATAGAATTCGTCGAAGCCCTGGGAATTGGGATCACCCTCAGTATTGATAAAGCCAAGACCCCATTTGCCGTAGGCTCCTGTTGCATAACCCTTTGTCTTTAGCATTTCAGCCACTGTGACAGATGCCGCAGGAAGGGGCCATTGACCTTCCGGCTTCCATTCCTTGTTGCCTCTTATGGGAGTGTGCCCTGTATGTAGTCCGGTCATGAGACACGATCGCGACGGAGCACTTACCGTACAGCCTGTATAATGCTGACGGTAAAGCATTCCCTGGCTGGCGAGCCTGTCGATATTCGGGGTTGCGAATTTCTTCTGACCATAACAGCTCAGATCGCCATAGCCGAGGTCGTCGGCCAGAATGTAAACAATATTGGGAAGGGGTGAGTCCTTTCCTGCCTGTGAGCAGGAAGCAACTGCGAGTGATGTGCAGAGGGTCAGAGGGATTGAAGGTTTCATAAGGATTTTGTAAGGATTTGGATTAGGCCGTTAATAGTGAAGACAAGGTTAACTATTCTGGTACTACAATTTTCTGATTCTGATTGCATACGCCCTGCCCGGGTTTTTTACAAGGATCTGGTCGATATCATCATCGGTAAAACCCTTGTTTTTAAGGGCCGGTAAAAAGGCATCAAAGATATCGTTATAACCATTGAAGTTTCCTCCTTGCGCCTTTGCAGGGTCATACCATCCGGAATCGTGAGAGATAAGAACTTTTTCAAGAAGGCCTTCATCTTTGAGCCAGGCGATCCTGTCAGCATACCATTCAATACTGTTCGGGGAGCCGGGTTCAATATTCCTTATCCGGATGTTATCGAGAGAGATCCATGTTCCTTCCCTTGCAGCCCTTATATTTCCTTCAATAGTTCCTCTCTGGGCATGAATCCAGATGAAAGCCGAAGGATCGGCACCTGATTGCTTTAGGATATTAATCTGTTCAAAGGCCGGACCGTCCGGTCCCGTGTGGGATGCGATTACGAGTCCGGTTTCAAGATGGGCAATCGAAGCTGCTTTTATGATTTTAATGTGTTCAGGTGAAAGATGATCGTCGGGATCCACGGCAATCTTTATAAATCCCGGTTTGATACCGGTTCCCTCAATTCCGTTTTTGTATTCTTCGATCCACAGATCAGCAATTTCCGCGGCATCCATGGCAAAAATACTTTTGGGGATGTATTTATTGCTTTGTGCACCGTAGTATCCGGTGTTTGTAATAAAGTTTATTCCGGAGGCTCTTGAGAGTGATTTCAGCATTAAAGGATCTCGTCCCAGCCATTGCGGAGTGGCCTCTATTATAGTTTTCACTCCGTTTTCCTTTGCGGCCAATACAAAAGGAAGAGCTTTTGCAATCACCGAATCCTTGTTCCATCTGAAATATCCTGTACTGTCGGCACCAATAAAATCCACCAGAATGTGCTCGTGTTCAAGGGTAATGCCCATCCTGCCGGGCGATTCAGGTCCGTTAACGGTCATGACCATTTCATCCGGTACTCGCTTGCAGGTAATGATTACTATACCGAAAAGTAGGAAAAGAATAAGCCATAAAATGATCTTAAAATCATCAAAATCATCCATTTCCATAGCCTTTGTTTTTTCAGGGTTACACCGGCAATAAAAATAA
Source organism: Bacteroidales bacterium (assembly GCA_016936695.1). Classification (GTDB taxonomy): domain Bacteria; phylum Bacteroidota; class Bacteroidia; order Bacteroidales; family VadinHA17; genus LD21. The sequence continues at coordinate 20,924 of JAFGXK010000120.1, forward strand.
GATAATTTATCAAATTAAAGCGGTAACCATTGACAAAATCATTATGCCTCCCTCATTTTCGTTTTAAACCCCTGTTTTTCTTTTTCATTTCAGGATTTGCCTTGGTAATGGGTATTTTAGCATTACATGACCTGCGGTTTTGTTATTTTTGCACAATGGAAAATGTTTCAGGACTGATTGCTCACAAACATATAATATTCTGCAGTTGCGGCGGTGAGCGGATCGATGCCGGCCTGCTGAAGGATGTTGAAGCACATCTCGGGAAAATACCCTCCCGTGTCACCAGGTTGAATGACCTGTGCGGGTTAGCCGCAAAAAAGAAAGATAAACTAACCGGATTGTTTGCTCCCGGTGACGATTGTCTCGTCATCGGTTGTCATAAAAGAAGCATGGATATTCTGTTCGGGCAGGCCAGGGATTTAAATACTCCCTCTCCTCAGTTCAGTCACCTTAATCTTATTGATTCATCTTTCACAGAAGCTGCCAGACAGATTGACGAATTCTGTGGGAATCAAACCGGCACTCCCCTGGTCACTGAAATTACAGAAGGATCAGGATGGCCTTCGTGGTATCCGCTGATCGATTATTCTAGATGCACCTCCT
>JAFGXK010000121.1 GCA_016936695.1 Bacteroidales bacterium
GGCTGGGAGAGCTATTACAAAATCTGATAATTACTTATTTTAATATTTTAATTGACGCCGGCAAAACCGGCGGCAATTTAATGAAATGAGAATAAAATTACTTACACTGCTGACAGTCTTCCTGTCATCATTCAACCTCAGCGCACAGAACCGCTGGAACCTCGAAAATGACGGAAGCATCTCCTGGAATGTCGGGCAGGGGGCTGCTCACTACGACAATATTGAAATGAGTGGCAGATTCATATCCCTCATTGCGACCTACGGTTCCGATGAAAACGGGAAGCTGACAGTGACAAGGCAGCTCGTTTTTCCGATGTTGAGGACAATTCCAAACGATACCCACGCAAGCACCATATACACGTTTGGATCCGAAGCCACTCCCGTAATACGGATTAACAACCGCATCATCAGCGAACAGGTTAAACGGTTTCTGATTAGAGGGATGGTGATTATTGAAAGTAGCAATGGGAATGGTATTGACATCAGAAGGGAATTGTTCCCGTCGACCGATAAGCCGGCAGCTTTTGAAAGATATACACTTACCAACAATACCCGGCGGGAGATCGCGGTTGATGTGGAAAACTTTGAGAAACACACACTGAGCCACCCGCAAAAGAGCGTTTACGGAGTATATGAAATCTCCGCACGATCGACCGGATCGGGTATTTTTTCGCTTGATCCCGGAGAAAGCATGGTATTCGGCGTGGTTTTTTCCGGCCGCATTCTTCCCGAAGAGCCCCTGCAGTTTGATATAGACAGGGAACTGGCTCAAAGGAGGAAATTCGTGGATCTTATGTTTGAAAATATTACATTCAGATCTCCCGATCCGGTCCTTGACAGAATGTTCGACTTTGCAAAGATAAGGGCTATGGAGAGCCTCTTTGAAACCAGGGGAGGACTTGTCCACAGCCCCGGAGGCGCCTCATACTATTCTGCCATCTGGGCAAACGATCAGGCTGAATATGCCAATCCTTTCTTTGCCTATACCGGTTATGATGATGCAATTGTAGCATCGATGGTTTCGTGGAGGTGGTTTGCCCGTTATATGAATCCTGATTACAAACCGATCCCCAGCTCGATCATTGCTGAAGGTACGGATTTCTGGAACGGTGCAGGCGACAGGGGAGACCAGGCAATGATAGCCTACGGAGCATCACGGTTTGCGCTGGCTCTTGGTGACAGAAAAAGCGCCGAAGAAATATGGCCTCTGATAGAATGGTGCCTGGAATACTGCAGAAGAAAACTGAACGACGCCGGCGTGGTGGAATCGGACAGCGATGAGCTCGAAGGCAGATTCCCTGCGGGAAAAGCAAATCTCTGTACATCATCGCTCTATTATGATGCCCTGATTTCAGCTTCAGGCCTTGGACGCGAATTAGGCAAACCATCACGACTCGTTGCCGGTTATGCAGGAATGGCAAAGGAGTTGAAGAAGAATATAGAAAATTATTTTGGGGCCGATATGGATGGATTCCGCACTTACCGCTACTATGACGGTAACGATATACTGCGATCGTGGATATGCATCCCCCTCACTGCCGGAATATTCGACAGGACGGAGGGAACAATTGACGCTCTTTTTTCACCGAAATTATGGACCGACCAGGGTCTGCTGACACAAGCCGGAACAAGTACCTTCTGGGACAGGTCAACACTGTACGGTCTGCGTGGGGTGTTTGCCGCCGGCGCTATCGACAGGGGCCTTAAATTCTTTTCGGATTATTCCCGCAGACGTCTTCTTGGAGATCATGTCCCGTATGCAGTGGAGGCATGGCCCGAAGGTAATCAGAGGCATCTCTCGGCCGAAAGCGCTCTGTACTGCCGTGTGGTAACCGAAGGAATTTTCGGCTTCAGGCCGACCGGACTCAATTCTTTTTCGATAACTCCGCAGCTACCGTCAAATTGGGATCACATGAGCCTTAATAATATCATTGTGTCCGGAGGTAAAAAGATTGATATCCTTGTTACCAGAACAGGTTTGAAAATAAAGGTAACAATTACTTCAGACGGAAGATTAGTTAAAAATGTTCAGGTGGCAAACGGAAGTATAGTTGAAATTAAATTATAATGATTTAAGCTAACAGCTTTCATCCCTGAACCCAGTGCCCTAAGCCCTGAGCCCCTGTGCCCTGAACCCTACGCCTTCCTCAGGCCCCCCTGAGCTTCTTCAGCTCATTGAAATGGGCCATCGACATCTTTTCCCTGGCTTCCCTTGCAGCTTTGCGATAGGCTTCAAATTCCTTCTTTAATTCTTCAAACTCCTTTTTTGTATCTATTGTGATACTGTAGTTTCTCCTGTACGCAAGAAAACCGATCGCCAGAAGGCCTGTCAGGGCGGCTACAATCGTCCACAGAAGGGAATTATATACTTTCTTGTTGACTTCCATCCCCAGGACCTCAATACTATTCTTGGTCCGTGTCATGCCGTCAAGATCCGACTTGACGCTCTCTATTGCAGAATTCAGAGAGTCGATGAGCAGATCCCGGTTTTGCCTGTCCTTTACCAGATTTACGATCTCTCTCCTTGCTGCATCAATCGAGTCGGTTGCATTTTTTTTCAGCTTCTGGAACATATCTTCACGGATGGCCCTGAAATCCTCATATATCCTGGTCTTCTCCTGTACATAATTCATCTGTTCCCTGACCGATCCTTCAGTGAATATATCCGGTATTGCCGACTGTCCTCAAGCGGTTGCGGACATCAGGAACAAAGTAAAAAAAACTGAGGCATTCTTTATGCCGGATCTTACTATTTTCCCCATTAATTATTCCGGTTTTGGTTAAACTCCCATGTATCAGAATAACGCTTTTTAAAGGGAATTATTACTGTAAAAAAATATTATCGGTGCAGCGTTTTAAATCTGAAAGAAAATCGCAATTTTGGAATAAACCTAAACCTAATTACTAACCTTGTACCTCATGCCTATTAGAATATCATAAAGCTTGTAGATTAATATAATCAGCAGGACCTGTACCCATGGTACAAAACCAAACCTGCAAGCGAAAAAGTAAAACCTTTCAGGAAAATCAGCAAACAGCAACTACTATGTTTCCATTTCTTACACATGGTCACTCCCATTTTTTTAATCAAGGCCAGGGAATCGTCATGCTTTATCCTGTCGAAGATATAGCCTGCTATTGCCAGTTTTAATTCATCTGGCTTAGCAGAAGCAGAAACTGCCGGCGAGGCGGTTGCGCATCCGGGAATACCGGCAGCTATTACCCCTGCCCCTGTTGTCTTATCGAAGTTGCATCCTGAGAATTTCAAGTCAGAATGGTACTAATGATTAGTATCGGGTAGATGTAAAAAACCTTATTGTTTAAGGCCGTTAGCCAGGCGCCGGTGGTAGACATCGCAAACGGCTACAAACTGAGCGTTGTCAGACTTCAGGAACTGTAATATGTTGGTATTGACCGTATTGCGGCCAAGTCCTATAACCGCGACATTTATCCTGTTTGATGGTGAGGTTGATTTCAGAAGAGCTGACGATACAATCTGGGGTACCGTAAATGCTCCGGTTGCCGCAATGCCGGCATTTTTTATGAATTCTCTTCTTCTTGTTTCTTTTGAATATTACTTTTTGTCATGCCCATTAAAGATAATTCATGTACCTGATTATGCTTTAGAAGTCATTTCAGTTTTGCTAATGTTAATTCATAAAAAATGTTAATGACTTCATCGAGAGGTGCTGGGAAGACTATATTTTTGAGTACATTTAAGAACTTATTTAAACCTTTAATTACCTTCATACTTTACCGTCATGGATAACAAGTTAATTTCAAGGCGTAAATTCCTCGGAACAGCTGCTGCGGCAACGCTGTTAACCACGGTTCCTTTCAACATTTCCTATGCTGCTACTCCAAAGGGTAAAAAGCCCAATTCAAAGGTTGGAGGGGTTCAGCTGGGAGTCACTACCTACAGTTATGGCAGTATGCCCCACAAAGTGGAAGATGTGATAGAGTATCTGCTTTATGCCGGCGTAAATTCTATAGAATTAAGGAATGTAGCCGAAGAAGATCTGGGCTTACCTTCAATACAAAGACCCAGATCAATGACCCAGCTTACCGAAGAGCAAAGGGCTGAGATACGGAAGGCTTCCGAAGATATAAGGGAAGAACAGAAAAAATGGAGGCTTTCTCTTCCTATGGAGAGGTATGTTGAGATGAGAAAGAAATTCAACAAGGCAGGTATTGAAGTCTATATAGCAAAGTTTGCCCCGTCGGCATGGTCTGACGAGGAGATCGATTATGCCTACAGGGCTGCCAAAGCTCTTGGTTCCATAGGTATTACAGATGAGATGACCGATGCCAACTGCCAGAGGCTGGGAAAATTTGCAGAGAAGCATAACAGTCTTGCCATGTTCCATACCCACGGCCAGGTTGCTGATCCCGGATTTTCATTCGACAAATATCTTGGATATTCTCCTGCCAATATGCTGAACCTTGATGCAGGTCACTACTACGGAGCAACCGGATTGCATCCCAATGATGTGATAATCAAGTATCACGACAGAATGAGAAGCATTCACATGAAGGATAAAACAGGACCTAAGCATGCCACTCCAGATTCAAATATGCAATTTGGACAAGGGGAAACGCCAATTGCTGACGTATTGCTACTCCTGAAAAAGGAAAAATGGCCCATCCGGGTCGATGTTGAACTTGAATACAGAATCCCGGAGGGATCAGATGCTGCCAAAGAGGTCAGGAAATGCATTGACTATATGAGAAACATACTCGAGTAATATAACCTCCATATCGTAATTGAAGAAAATAATATATGTAGTGATCGGACTTTTTCTGTTCTACATGCCGGATGCTGTTGCTCAGATGGCAAAGAATGTTATTATCTCAGGAAAGGAATAACGGGAGTTATTACATGCAGACTAATTGTACTAACTGAACATCTGGATTATACTTTTTAAGATAAAATTGATAATCAACAAAAGAACCAATTCACATAAAGTACTTGAATATGAACACCCTGAAAAATTATTGTTTTCCGGCAGTCATTTTTATTATGATAACTGCCGGCTCATGCAGTCAGAAGTGGAGTGAAGAAAACAAAGGCAGCTTTACCCTGATCCACAATGAGGACGGGCAAACGCTGGGATATTCTCCAGGATCCGGTGTTGAGATATTAACGATAAAACGTCTGGCGTTCAAGGATCTGAACAAGAACGGCAAGCTTGATCCCTATGAGGATTGGCGCCTGCCTGCAAGCGACCGTGCTGCTGACCTGGCATCAAAGATGTCGGTGGAGCAGATTGCCGGCCTGATGCTTTACAGCAGTCATCAGTCGATACCCTCGGGAGGCGGTGGTTTTGGAGGAGCTTCCACCTATGGCAGCCTGCCTTACGGTGAAAGTGGTGCAAATCCGGGTGATTTGTCGGATCAGCAGAAAAAATTCCTGACTGAAGATAATCTGCGGCACGTCCTCATAACATCGGTCGAAAGTCCTGAGGTTGCCTCAATATGGAACAACAATGCTCAGGCTTTTGTTGAAGGGACCGGACTTGGGGTACCGATAAATACAAGTTCCGACCCGAGACATGGAAGTGATTCCTACGCAGAATACAATGCAGGTGCAGGGGGCAAAATTTCATTGTGGCCCGGCACACTTGGAATTGCTGCAACATTTGACCCTGACCTTATGAAGAAATTCGGAGAAATTGCCTCTGTGGAATACAGGGCTCTGGGGATTGCGACCGCATTGTCGCCCCAGATTGATCTGGCAACGGAGCCCCGCTGGTCGCGTTTCGACGGGACGATGGGAGAGGACCCTGATCTTGCAGCAGACCTGGCACGGGCTTATGTCGACGGGTTTCAGACATCAGAAGGGGAAGCACATATTTCAGGAGGCTGGGGTTATCACAGCGTGAATGCCATGGTAAAGCACTGGCCGGGCGGCGGACCAGAGGAGGGAGGAAGGGATGGACACTATGCCTTTGGGGCTTATGCTGTTTACCCGGGAAATAACCTGAAGGATCACCTGAAACCCTTTACCGAAGGGGCATTCAGGCTGCAGGGTCCCACCGGTATGGCATCGGCGGTTATGCCTTATTATACGATTTCTTTCAATCAGGATACAAAGAATGGCGAAAATGTAGGGAATGCTTATAACAAGTATCTCATTACCGATCTTCTCAGGGGTACCTACAATTATGACGGGGTAGTCTGTACCGACTGGGGCGTGACGGGAGATGTTACCGGAGTAGACCGGTTTGAAGGCAAGAGCTGGGGTGTTGAAGGACTTTCCGTTGCAGAGCGTCATTATAAGATAATTATGGCCGGCGGTGACCAGTTCGGCGGAAATAACGATAAGGGACCGGTGCTGGAAGCATACGCCATGGGAGTAAAGGAACACGGAGAGGAATTTATGCGATCACGGTTTGAACAGTCGGCAGTAAGGCTTCTTAAGAATATCTTCAGGACCGGATTGTTCGAAAATCCATATCTCGATGTTGAGAATACAAAAGCAACAGTAGGTAATGCTGAATTTATGAAGGAAGGCTATGATGCCCAGGTCAGATCGGTTGTTATGCTGAAGAACAGTTCCGGAACTCTTCCTCTGAAGAAGCAGATGAAAGTGTATGTCCCTAAACGTTACACCCCGGCAGGAAGTGACTGGTTCGGACGTACCACGCCTGAAAGATGGACCGATCCCCTGAATATGGATATTGTCTCCAGATATTTTGAGGTGGTTGATAAACCGGAAAAAGCCGATTTTGCCCTTGTGAGCATAGCAAGTCCGGCCGGAGGAACAGGTTACGACCGCAGAGATGCTGAACAAAAAGGGAACGGTTATGTTCCCATAAGTCTGCAATATTCAAGGTACAGGGCTGATAACGCCCGTGAGACGAGCCTTGCAGGCGGAAGTCCCCTGGAGAGCTTTACCAACAGGTCGTACAGGGGAAAAAGCGTTGAAACGAGGAACAGCTACGACATGAAGATGGTAAATGAGACCAGGGCTAAAATGGGGATAAAACCTGTGATCGTTCTTATTGATGTTTCCAATCCGATGGTATTCTCGGAAATAGAAAAAAACTCGACCTCAATTCTTGTTCATTTCGGAGTTCAGGATCAGGCATTGATGGATCTTATTACCGGAGCGTTTGAACCTTCAGGGCTGCTTCCTTTTCAGATGCCTGCTGATATGAATACTGTGGAGGAACAGTTTGAGGATGTTCCGGGGGATATGAACTGCCATACAGATTCAGACGGCAATAAATATGATTTTTGTTTTGGTCTGAACTGGAAGGGACCGATCAGCGACAGCAGAACTCAGAAATACAGGAAGTAAAATAGTCGATACAAGCTTTCCTGGTACATACTGAAATCATCCGTTTGCGGATGATTTCTTTCTATTGGTCAAATTGTACTCAATCTGATCATATTATTGATTAATTTAGCCTTGATGTTTTAGTGCAATGCAAGGCTTGTGGGATAACTGTATCCTGAATTTCAAGACAGATATTTTATGGAATTTTCAGGAAGAAAACACCCTCAAATCCTGTATTTCTGTACGATTTTTGAGGCACTTGTTATTAATTGTGTTGAAGGAAAGGTGTAACTTAGATTTTTTTGAAATATTAAAGTTAAAGAATACTTCATAAAGAGATTTCTGATGAGATATAATAAAGTTCTGTTGTCCATAGTTTTTTTTCTGGCATTTACTGTCAGGGGGGTGGCCCAAACCGACTGCATTACACTTGCTTCGGCAATCGGAACTGATGACCAGAAAATTTGCCTGGGATCTCCTATTACTACTATTCTCTATACATTGGGAACAGGAGTTACATCGGCATCTGTAACAGGCCTCCCTCCAGATGTAATTGGTGTATTCACCGCAGGCTCATTTACGATAAGCGGTACCCCATCAATTGCCGGAACATATGGTTATACAGTAAGCACTAACGGACCCTGCACAGGTTCACGAACAGCAAGCGGAACCATCACAGTCAATGCTATACCTACGGCATCAATATTATATCCGGGTTCACCATATTGCAACAGCCTGACCTCTCCGCAACCGGTTTCCCTTACAGGAACGGCCGGAGGGGCTTTTACTGCTTCACCTGCCGGTCTGAATATCGATGCAGGAACGGGAGACATATCACCCTGGCTGAGTCTTCCGGGCACATACACCGTAACCTATACTGTAACGGTTTCAGGATGCGGAACGGCAACAGCTACAGCATCAGTGAGGATCACGGCGCTTCCTGTTGCCACTTTCAGCTATCCCGGATCTCCTTATTGCAGCAATCAAAGTGACCCTTTGCCGGTGTTCACGGGAGGTGGTGTAGCAGGAACCTTTTCATCGACTGCCGGACTGGTCTTTCTTAATACTTCAACCGGACAGGTAGATCTTTCGGCAAGCACTCCGGGTACATACACAGTGACTAATACGATACCAGCATCGGGAGGATGCCCTGCGGTTACCGCAACAGCCAGCATAACTATATACGCGGTGCCTGTGGCAACCTTCAGTTACACCGGGACACCATATTGCAGCAATGAAGCTGATCCTTTTCCGACATTTACAGGTGGCGGAGTGGCCGGGACCTTTTCTTCCACACCGGGACTGGTCTTCCTGAGTTCGGCCACCGGACAGGTGGATCTTTCCGCAAGCCTGCCCGGTACCTATACCGTGACAAATACAGTCATTAGTTCAGGATGTGGCAATGCCATAGCAACATCCACTATTACGATAACCCGGCTTCCAACTGCATCCATCTCTTATCCGGGAAGTCCGTTCTGCAATAATCTTCCCGGAATAATACCGGTAACCTTTACAGGTACACCCGGAGGCACTTACACTGCTGTTCCTGCAGGATTGTCAATAAGTGCATCCACAGGAGCTATCACGCCAAGTACAAGTCAGCCGGGCAATTATACGGTAACCTATTCGATTGCAGCTTCCGGAGGTTGCGGTACAGTGACGGCCACAGCTCCGGTTGGAATTGTCCAGTCTCCGACCCTGACAATAACCAACCCCCCTGCAGTATGCACCCCTGCAACGGTTGACCTAACAGATCCTGCAATTACAGCAGGATCAACGCCAGGACTGACATACACCTACTGGCTTGATGCAGCAGCAACAATTCCATTTGCCACACCCCAGACAGCGGGGTCGGGAACTTATTATATCAAAGGGACAATAGCAGCAGGATGTTTCGATATCAAACCGGTTCAGGTTACAGTAAACCCATCACCGCTTGCTACGGCTTCAAATGACGGACCCGTCTGTGCAGGATCTCCGCTCAGCCTTACAGGAGGTCCGACAGGTATGAAATCTTATTTATGGACCGGACCAAACGGATTTACCTCCACCCAGAGGAGCCCTGTTGTTTCCTCCTCAGCAACGCTTCCCATGGCAGGAGTCTATACATTGATGGTAACAAATGGCTCCGACTGTATTGATACGGCAACCACCAGGGTGTATGTTTATGCTGTACCTGCAGCAAATGCAGGAACGGGCGGAACGGAATGCGATCTGGATTTTGATTTAAATGCCAATCCAAGCGTCGGTACCGGATTATGGACAGTTGATTCCGGCCCCGGTACGGCTGTATTTACACCCGGACCCGCAGTGCCAACAGCCAGGGTTACAGTATCAACGTACGGGACATATACTTTCAGATGGACCGAATCCAATGGACCCTGTATCAGCAGCGCTTCAGTGATAGTAAGTTTTAACCAGCAGCCGGTTGCAAATGCAGGTTCAGGAGGAAATGTATGCACTCTCAATTTTGTATTGAATGCCGTTATCTCAAGTGGCATAGGCACCTGGTCGATGTCGGAAGGGACCGGTGCTGCAGTTTTTTCTCCGAATGTCAATACCCCTTCAGCCACAGTTATTGTGTCAGAGTACGGGACAAAGGTGTTCCGGTGGATTGTGTCAAACGGCATTTGTTCAGATACATCCGAAGTTACGGTCAATTTTTACCAGATGCCGGATGCAAATGCAGGAACAGGAGGAAATAACTGTGGTCTTGAATTTAATCTAAGGGCAGTTCCAAGCATAGGTACAGGCACCTGGACATTGCACAGCGGTCCGGGTACGGCAACGTTCTCTCCCGATGCAGCTTCATTCTCAGCGAGAGTTGCCGTCAGCGCTTATGGGACTTATGTTTTCAGATGGACCGAACTTAACGGAACATGTTCCTCAAGTTCAGATGTGACAGTGACATTTATTCAGCAACCCTCAGCCAATGCAGGAAGCGGAGGTGATGAGTGCGATCTTGATTTTATGCTTAATGCCGTTCAGGGTACTGTCATCGGTACATGGAGTCTGGTAAGCGGTCCTGGAAGTGCAACCTTCAGTCCGGATGCCAACCAGCCTAATGCCAGAGTAACAGTGAGCATTTATGGTTCCTATGATTTTGCCTGGACGGAGGTGAACAGCCAGTGTACATCGACCGATATCGTTCGAGTCACTTTCCACGATAAACCGGAACTCAGTGCCGGAGCCGATCTGCTTCTTTGCAAGGGAGGCAATGTCCAGCTTAATGCTTCGGGAACAGGAACTTTTTCGTGGACACCAGCCGCTTCTCTCAATAATGCGGTTATCAGGAATCCTGTCGCTTCTCCTGCTGAAACTACAACGTATATGGTCACACTTACCGACAAGTTCCATTGTATGAATACCGATGACGTGATTGTCGAAGTAAGGGAGCAGCCAAAAGCCAACGCAGGTCCTGATCAGGTCCTTGATTTTGTTTTTGAAACCAGTCTGAATGCAGGAACGCTGAAATTAAATGAGACCGGAACCTGGTCGGTAGTTGAAAGCGAAGGTCGTATCCTTAATCCTGATCTTCCAAATTCCCTGGTCACCGATCTGTCTATTGAGGATAATGTTCTCCTTTGGACGGTGTCGAATGGCATCTGTCCTGAATCATCCGATACAGTTCATATATGGGTAAATAATCTGATCATTCCATCGCTGATCACTCCCAACCTGGATGGGAACAATGACTTTTTCGTAATAAAGGGTCTTGAGACTATCGGAAGTACTTCACTTACCATTTTCAACAGATGGGGAGGCAGAGTATATGAAAATGATGAATACGATAACTCATGGGAGGGTGTCGACGACAAGGAGAACCCGCTCCCGGATGATACATATTTCTACGTTATCAAGCCTGTCAATGGCAAGGCTATTAAAGGTTACCTTGTGATAAGAAGATAATGACAATACAATGGACAGGTTAATAAGAATCATATCACTGTTTTTTCTGATCTTTCTGCCGGCAGCAGAACTGGCTGCTCAGCCTGCATGGGTTCAGGGAACTCCGGTGGTTGATTCGACAGGGCCCGCATCCATAACCATCAATTACGGACTGAACGTTACAGGAACTGTTTATATAATCGTATATAATTACGAGAATAATTCCTATCCCACATCATCATATGTCCGATTCATGGCCCTTATGGGCGGGGGCGGGGGCATTGTTGAAACAGTTATCCTGAGTGTAAAGAAGGGAGACGAGAATAAGATACTTCAGACAGTCCTGCAGTTAAATGATCCTGATCAGGTTCATACAATTTATATTGTTGCGGCCGACAGCAAAAGGAAGCTACAGGCAACTCCTGTCAGGTTAATCGCACGAACGCTTCCTTGCAGGCCCGCAGATGCGGGCTCCGGAGGTGATGAATGCGACCGTGATTTTATTCTGAGTGCTGTCCCTGTTCTGGGTACTGGTGTGTGGAGCCGGGTTTCAGGTCCTGGAAATGCATCTTTTTCTCCTAATGCAGGCACTCCGGATGCTACTGTTTCGGTAACTGCCTATGGCACTTATGTTTTCAGATGGACCGAGAACAGCGGAGGTTGCCGGTCGAGCGATGAGGTGACCGTTAATTTTTATCAGCCGCCAGTTGCCAATGCAGGCAGCGGTGGGAGTGAATGCGACCGTGATTTTAACCTTCAGGCTGTTTCACCATCTTCAGAAACTGCAGGAACCTGGACCATGACCAGCGGAACGGGTACTGCGACTTTTATGCCTTCAGCCAACAGTCCGGCGGCGACTGTTACAGTCTCAGAATATGGGACAAAGGTTTTTACCTGGACTGTTACTAACGGAACATGCACCGCCAGTTCTGATGTGACTGTCAGTTTCAGCAGTCCGCCTGTGGCTAATGCCGGAACGGGCGGCAACAATTGCGGACTGGAGTTTTATTTAAATGCAGTGCCAAGCAGTGGAACCGGTACATGGACACGGGTGAGCGGTCCGGGGACAGCAAGATTTTATCCCAACAACCACGATCCTATGGCAAGGGTTACAGTATCGGCTTACGGCACCTACGTTTTCAGGTGGACCGAAGTCAACGGCACTTGCACAAGCAGCTCGGATATTACAGTGGGATTCTTTGAACAGGTATCTGCGAACGCAGGAAGCGGAGGCGATGAGTGTGATCTTAATTTTACCCTGAGCGCTGTTCAGGGAACAGGCACCGGTACATGGTCAAAGGTAAGCGGACCCGGTAACGTGACTTTCACTCCTGATGCTCACAGAAACAATGCAACGGTTACTGTTACCCAGTCTGGTGAGTATGATTTTGCATGGACTGTAGTAAGCAACAATTGCACATCGACAGATGTGGTCAGAGTAGTATTTCATTCAGCGCCTGTGGTCAATGCCGGTGAAGACGTGGCAATCTGCAGGGGCGGCAGTATACGTCTTGGAGCGACCGGAACAGGATCATTTTCCTGGATCCCTGCTAACCTGCTCAGTAATCCGGCAATAGCTAACCCTCTTGCGACCCCTGCCTCGACCACAGTTTTTACAGTTACACTTACAGATCAATGGGGTTGCAGAAACAGTGACAGGGTGACCGTTGAGGTCAGGGACAGGCCGACTGCCTATGCCGGACAGGATCAGATACTGGATTTCCTTTTCGAAACTGATCTTGAGGCTGATCCTCCCGGCAGCAATGAGACAGGAGAGTGGAGCGTTGTTTCAGGGTCTGCCTCTTTTACGGATATATTCAGCAACGAAACTCACGTATGGGACCTTTCGATAGGCGATAACGCTTTTGTCTGGAGAGTATCGAACAGCACCTGTGAACCAGCATCAGATACAGTTGTTATCAGAGTAAATGAGCTTGTTTTACCTTCCCTGATTACTCCGGATATGGATGGCAATAATGACTTCTTTGTAATAAAAGGGATTGAATCGCTGGGCAGAGTGTCAATGAAAGTCTTTAACAGGTGGGGAGCATGCGTTTTTACAAGCAATGACTATGCAAACGACTGGGATGGAAAGGATGACAATGGCAATCCGTTGCAGGAAGACACATATTATTATGTTTTCAAAACCGACAAAATAGATGCTATCAAGGGTTTTATTGTAATTAAATATTGAAATGGAAAGAATAATCAAAATACTCATATTGCTCCTGATTCCCCTGAGTGTTTCGGGTCAGATGACCCCCCTGAAAAGCCAGTATGTCCTGAATCCGCTGGTACTCAATCCGGCTTCGGCAGGAAACAGAGGGGTCCTTAATCTAACCGCCTTCTACAGGAAGCAGTGGGTAGGTGTCAAAGGCGCTCCGGAGACAATGACTCTTACGGTCGATGCTCCCTTCAGCGATAACAGGATGGGACTGGGAATGATTTTTACAAATGACAGGGTGGGTGTAACAAAGGAATCGCACCTTATGACAAATTATTCATATAAGGTACCTGTCGGCAAGGGAACCCTTTCGTTCGGACTGGGGGCAGGTATAACGGTAACAAATACAGCATGGTCAAAGCTGATCGTTCTTGACCCTGAAGATGATTTTATCCTGATAGATTCAAAGGGATTTATCGTTCCGGGTTTCAGTTTCGGAACCTTTTACTCAGATAATAAATTTTTTGCAGGATTATCCATTCCGAAACTGCTTGGCTATAAATATGATTTCGGCAAAAGTAAATATGTAATAAACAACAATATGGGCGAATATTATTATTTGCTGAATGCAGGATACCTTTTTGACCTTTCTCCAAATCTGAAGTTTTTGCCATCAACACTGGTTGCCTTCTCGCCCGGCGATAAGGTTTTGTATGATATAAATGCCCATTTCAGGATTATGGACCGATTCTGGGTTGGAGCCGCTTACCGGAATAACCGCTCGATTGTAGGACTGTTCCAGATTCAGCTTAACGACCAGATCAGGTTTGGCTATACCTATGACTATGATTTTGCCAAACTCCAGACATACAGTTCCGGATCACATGAGATTATGCTCAGATATGAATTCCGCTACAAAGTACAAGCGATAAGCCCCTTGAATTTCTAATCAATGACCATGAAACCCACATGTATCGTTTGCAAAAACACTTATGTATATAATGTTAGCCATGTGGGTTCCATCAGGCCATTAAAATAAAAATTATATTCTGATGAAAATTAAATATTTAACGGTATTACTGATAGCACTGATATTACCCCTTGCTGCTTCAGGCCAGACAGAAACCTATTCCATTAAGAAAGCAAGATTCAGCTCGAATAACAGCGATGAATTCTCCCCTGTGTTCTACCAAAATGGGATAGTCTTCTGTTCAAATATGACCAGGTCGCTGGTAAAAAATTATCTTACACCCGAGAACAAAGGGTTGCTTAATATTGTATTTGCAGATACCATCACATGGAAATCAAGGATTTTTTCAAAGGACCTCAGAACTATCTTCAATGACGGACCGGCTTCATTCAGCAAAAACGGGGACACAGTTTATTTCTCGCGCAATATCAGAACAGATGTCAACCGTGACGACGTTTCGCCACGAAACAAGCTTGGGATCTTTTCAGCGGTGCTTGAAAACGGAAACTGGGGAAAGATACTTGATTTCAGATTCAACAATGAATATTATAATATAACGACGCCGTTCATTTCGCCAGACGGGAAGCGGCTTTTTTTTGCTGCGGACAATCCTGAGGGCATGGGGGGAACAGATCTTTATTACTGCGACTGGAAGGTTGATTACTGGGATGATCCGGTTAATATGGGACCTGAAGTGAATACACAGGGTAACGAATCTTATCCTTCAGTCAACAGCGAGGGAGGAGTGTTTTTTTCATCAGACGGACATCCGGGATTTGGAGGGAAGGACGTGTTTTATACCAGGCAGACAGGAAATAAATGGCTTCCGCCGGCACATCTTGATGCCCCTGTAAATTCAAAGTATGACGACTTTTCCTTTATAGCCGATCCCATGTTGAACAGAGGTTATTTTTCCTCAAACAGAGAAGGATCTGTGGATATTTATCAGTTCAGGACAAATGTTCGCCAGCTCTTTTATTGTGATAAACAAAGGATTAACCAGTACTGTTTCAAGTTCACGGATAAGGACAAAATACTTGTCGACAGCAGGTATCTTCAACTGGTCTGGAATTTCGGCGACGGCGCTACTGCTCAGGGGCTGAATGCAGAGCACTGCTTCGAGGGCCCGGGAAGATATAAGGTCAGGCTGGATGCAACTGACAAGAATACAGGGAGGGTTGTCTTTACGAAACTTTCATTCGACCTCGACCTGCGAGATATAGAACAACCGGTAATTCTTTCACCTGCTTCTTCCATGGCAGGGGCACCAGTGATACTGGATGGCATGACTTCCAATTTCGCCGGGTCTTCAATTCTTGGTTACACATGGCACTTTGGCGATGGAAAATATTCAAAGGAAGGGAACACCCAGCACATATTTACCGATAAGGGTGATTATAATATCAGGCTGGGTCTGATAGTACGGAATGATAAAACTGGAGTGATCCGCGAAGTCTGTTCCGTAAAACCAATTAAGGTTTTCATCAGCACCGCCGAGAAAGATGCTTTTGACAGGCAGAGCGCCGAACCGGCTCCAGTCGTGGACATATTTGACTACGATCAGGCAGTGACAAGCAATGTTATTTCGACGGAGAGAAACCTTAATGAGTTTTTTACTTACAGGCTTGAGGTTCTCAGATCTAAAACAAAGCTTGAAAAGACTGACGAAGCATTCAGGAGACTGCCCGATAAATACATTCTCAGGGAGAATTTACTGAGCGGCGAGAATGAATACAGCTATACGATTGCCGAGGAGCATACACTTATGGCAACCTATCCTTCATACAGGGAGATATCGAATCTCGGGTTCACTGAAGCAAAAGTGTATCCTGTGGTGGTCGAGGATCCTGCTGAAAGGGAATTGAATAATCTGGAAAAGGTATTTGGAGTCTCGACTGATTTCCTTTTTGTCCGTAACACCCAGACTCTTTCTTCCATGGGTACGCAGTTGCTGGATCTGGTTCTTGGTTTCATGGCAAAGTATCCTGCATTAAGGCTTCAGGTTGCCTGCCATACCGACAACACAGGATCGGCTTATACCAATCAGGTCTTGTCGGGGAGAAGGGCCGATGCAATGGTTAATTATCTGGTTGTGAACGGTGTCAATCGTAACAGGCTGATTCCGAAGGGATATGGTGGCACAAGGCCGATTGCTCCAAATTACCAGGAGAGTGACAGAAAAAATAACAGGAGGATAGATTTTACAATACTCTAGAGATGAAGTATTGTTATTGCTTCCGAATGTCCGGGATTATCTGAATACCACGAGTTTCTGCGTGAACATCGTTATATTTCCCATCCCCATCTGAACAATGTAGACACCGTGGGTGAAGTTGACAGGGACCTGGAAATCTCTGATCATCGGATCGACAATATCGCTGTACATCACCTTTCCATCGAGGGTAAGTATCCTGATGAAATCGGGATTGAATTCTGCATTATCGATTTTGATATTTACGATTTCCCTGGCAGGATTTGGGTATAACTTCACGATCAGATCTTCATAGTCGGCCCTGTTTTTATGTCTGTATCCAAAGATCCTGAATTCCGAGATGTAATTCCAGTTGTCATTTGAATTTCCAAGGCCGACAATCTTCAGGTATTTGTATTCGTTAATAGCCTTGGATATGGGGAACTCGAATACATGAATTCCTCCTGAAAATGCGCACGACTTGGCTTTTACGAGGATGGATTCCCAGTTCTCCCCGTCATTTGATCCGTAGATGTCAAAATAAGACTCGCTTTTCTGTCCGGGCTGGAAGGCAATCATAATGTGATGAATTATGAAAGGAGACTTCAGTTCCAGTGTCAGACTCTGTTCTTCACCTTTTGATGACCACATGGTGCCAATGTTGCCATCAATTATATTGTACGGTTGGTTAGTTGAATAAGAATCCGAAGCGCTGACCGAGATAACTTCTGCAACTTCAAGATCTGGCTCGTACGGAACAACTGTAATTGGAATTGTTCTTGATTGTGTAGTCTTGCCGTCGCTGACAGTCAGGATGAAATCGTATGTCTGGTTAGTTTCGGTTAAAGGGGCAAGGAATTGAATTACTTCACTTGTAGTTGAGGATACAGGTATTTCTGCAGGTATATTCCAGGAGAAGGTAAGCTTATCTTTATCAGCATCATAGCTGCCACTTGCATTTATCTCACCAATAAAACCTGAATAAGTCCTCTCCGGGAAGTTCACAACCGGAA
>JAFGXK010000122.1 GCA_016936695.1 Bacteroidales bacterium
GGGATCAGTATGTTGTTGTCTATAAAGTTGACTCCGATGAAAGTTCCAAGCAGTTTAAGTGAAGCCGGCAGCAGCTCATCATAAGCTCCGGCAGCCAATATGGAGATCGTTCCCAGTATTAGTCCGATTACCCCGCCGATAATCGGGCCGATATAAGGTATGATATTCATTAGTCCCACAAAGAATCCGATCAGCAGGGCATTCTGGAAACCGAAAATCCTCAGCATAACAGCAACAAGCGTCATTACCCCTATCACTTCCAGGAGGACACCGAGGTAATAACGGATAAGCAGGTTTTTTGAATCTTTAACCACTTTTCTGGTTGCGTTGTGATTTTTTTCGGGAATGAAAATGAGGAGTCCTTCCTCGAAAAGGTTTTCATCTTTCAGGAAGAAGAAGGAGATGAACAGGATAGAGAAAATTCCTACAAAAATATTCCCGGCGGTGTTGAGGAATTTGCCGAGGGCAGTGCCTATGCTTCCAAGGTTAATAAGTTCCCTGAGCCGTGCAACTGCGAACTGATCAATGGTTTCGTTCGCAGGGATGGCACCGAGTTCATGAAGCCTGTCGTCGAGCCAGTCCAGCGGACCCTGAAGATTGTCCACCAGTGCATTTACGTCGATTGATGATACCGTTTCGGCCTGTTGGATGATTAGCGGGACAATGACAGCCACAAATCCGACACCGATCAGTACCAGGACCATCAGTGCCAGCAAAGCGCTGGCAAGGCGTGGCATCTTCAGTTTACGGATGTGTATTTTGTCAAAGAGAGTCACAAGGGGTTGGCCTACAAATGAAACCATAGCAGCAATCAGTACCCATACTATGATGTAGGAGAATCGCCAGATAAAATATCCGATGATAAAAAGCAAAAGGATGTAACCGGTATACTTCAGGACCTGTTTCATTCGGGCCGGGATTTATGAGGCTATAAATTTACAAAAAACACGTTAACAGGAGTTTCTAAACCTTATTAAAAATACCAGCATCAGAATGGCCGATATTGATGCGGTTAAAGCCCCGAAGTAGAAGGGTACAGATGAATTTACTTTGTCGTACAGAACTCCTGCAATAAGACTTGCAGGCAGGAGAGTAATACCCAGCAGACCATTGTAGATACCCAGACCGGTTCCCTTTTTGTTTTTGTCGATGATATCTGAAATGAAAGCTTTTTGTATCCCGTCAGTTGCTGCCGAATAAAGGCCATAAAGAGCGAAGAGTGCTACTATTGATCTTTTATCTGCGGAAAATCCGAATCCGAAGTAAACCACGGCATAGATCAGAAAACCTGTTATCAGTATCTTTTCCTTTCCGATTCTGTCCGCCAGCGAACCCACGGGAATGGATGCAGCCACGGAAACAGCATTTGTCAGAAGGAAAACGAGAGGAATGAAAGCCACCTTCAGGCCCGCCTCATTTGCCTTCACCAGAAGCAGGGCATCGGTTGAATTGCCAAGTGTGAAAACGAAGACAATGGCCATGAAGAACCAGTACTTTGCAGGGAAATCCCTGAAATGGAATTTTCTGAACAGCTCATGCTTTTGCTTTCCGGCCTCTTTTATTCCGAAAGCTATTACGGCTATTGCCAGTAATGCAGGAATCCCTGCAATGAGGAAGATGAGCCTGTAGTTACCCGGAAGGGCGGAAAGCATTAAGAAGGCGATCAGCGGGCCGGCAATTGCACCGCTGTTGTCCATTGCCTTTTGTAATCCGAAGCTTCTGCCGCTGTCGCCCTTTAAAATCGATCCTGCAATCAGGCTGTCGCGCGGAGCGGTGCGTATCCCTTTTCCGAACCTCTCGATGAACCTGAGCAAGAGGACCTGTATTGGAGAGACTACGAGTGTATAGAGCGGGATTATCAGGGCTGAAAGACCGTATCCGACAAGCATGAATGGTTTGTTCCTGCCTATCCTGTCGCTCCAGAAACCCGAAAAACCCTTGACAAGTGATGCAGTACTCTCAGCGATTCCTTCTATCAGGGCAAGGCTTGTTTTTGATGCACCGATCGACAGCAGGAACATTGGCATTACCGAATAGACCATTTTGACCGAGGTGTCGGTCAGGAAGCTGGTAAGGCCTGTATAGAAGATATTCCTTGAGAATCCGAACAGACTCTTTCCTTTATCGCTGTCAGTCGTTTTTTTCATCCCTGGCGGTGTTGATCCTTAAAAGTTTAAAGATATCTACAACCAGTATGGGGAGAAGCGACATCAGACCAACTATAATCCAGTGTTTGCCGTCGAGTTCGACCAGGCTGAAAGCATCCCTGACGGGAGGAATAAGGAGAACCACCAGTGCAAGTCCTGCCGAAACCAGAATAGCGCCTACAAGGGGCAGGTTCTTAAACGGGCTGATTGCCAGAGAAGATCTGGTATTGGAATGCAGATTCCTTACATGCACAAGTTGTGCGAACATAAGGGTGGCAAATGCCATTGTCTGTCCGAGAGCCACTCCCTGTTCGCGGAGGCCGGCAATAAATGCAACAAGCGGTATTGCGCCTACCATAAGTCCCATGTAGACAACCCGCCATATCATACCTCTGGTCATAAAGCCTTTCTTCGAATTCCGCGGCTTGCGATCCATGATATTCGGTTCAGCCGGATCAACGCTCAGGGCAAGGGCCGGGAGACTGTCGGTCACAAGGTTTACCCAGAGAATATGAATAGGAAGCAGTGGGATACCCAGGTTGAAAATTGAGGTTACCAGAAGCAGGAATATTTCACCGATATTTGTTGAGAGAAGGAAAGTGATTGCTTTGAGTATGTTGTCGTAGATTCTTCTTCCTTCTTCGACTGCCGACACTATGGTTGCAAAATTGTCATCGGTGAGTACCATGTCAGCAGCTCCCTTGGCAACATCGGTTCCGACTATTCCCATTGCAGCTCCGATATCGGCCTGTTTGAGTGCCGGGGCGTCATTTACTCCATCGCCCGTCATGGCCACCACCTCATAATGGCTCTGCCATGCTTTTACGATGCGAACCTTGTGCTCAGGAGCAACCCTGGCATAGACTGAATACCTGGAAACATTCTCCCTGAACTCCTTTTCGCTGATCTTTTCAAGCTCGGCCCCGGTTATGGCTGTATCTCCTTCCCTGAAGATGCCTATTTCGCGGGCGATGGCCATGGCGGTTCCCTTGTGATCGCCGGTTATCATGACTGGTCTTATACCGGCAGTCCGGCATCTGGCAACAGCTTCAATAACCTCGGGCCGGGCCGGATCAATCATACCCAGCATCCCGATAAATATCAGTCCGTTCTCGAGATCACCAATGGATATGTTCTTCGGAGCAGAGGGGCAATCCTTATAGGCCATTGCAAGCACCCTGAGTGCTGAATTTGTCATTTGTTCATTCGCGCTCCTTATCTTTTCAAGGTCATCAGCAGTGATCGCCCTGACTTTTCCTTCGATTATTATCTTGTCGCATACCCCCAGAACTTCCTCCAGTCCTCCCTTTACGTTGACCCTGGTGCTGTTTTCCGACATTTTGTTTACGGTGGTCATCCTCTTTCTCTCTGAGTCAAAGGGTATTTCAGCCACACGCGGGAATTCTTTCTCCACGGTATCCTTGTGCATGTTGTAGAGAATCCCGAAGTCAAGCAGGGCAGTCTCGGTTGGGTCGCCTGTATATTCAAACTTCCCATCCTCGTTGGTCCTTACCCGGGCATCGGCACAGAGCACCGAAATCAGCAGCAGCCTGTTTTCCTCGTCATTCAGAACCGTTGCAGGAGAGGCTCTGTTTATGACATCGTGTTTATGATTGACATAAGCTTCTACAATGGTCATCTTGTTCTGGGTCAGTGTACCGGTCTTGTCGGAACAGATGACCGTGGCGCTTCCCAGTGTTTCGACGGACGGAAGGGTCCGGATTATGGCGTTTCTTTTTACCATCCTCTGGACACCTATGGCAAGCACAACAGTTGAAACTGCAGGCAGGCCTTCGGGTATGGCTGCAACAGCAAGACTCACTGCTGTCATGAACATACTCATTACGGAGTTACCGTAAAGGATACCAACAATAAAAATTACGCCGCATATTATCAGAGCGGCAATACCCAGGATCTTTCCAAGTTGTTCCAGTCTGCGGCTCATGGGGGTCTCGGTATCTACAGTCTGCTGGAGCATATCGGCTATTTTCCCGACTTCCGTAAGCATTCCTGTGGCAACCACTACACCGCGCCCTCTTCCGTAGGTGACCATTCCGCTCGAGAAAGCCATATTAATGCGATCGCCGAGAGCCGGATCCGTTTCTGTCAGTGGATCGGTAATCTTATCAACCGGCACCGATTCACCGGTCAGGGCAGATTCCTGTATTTTCAGGTTGACGGCTTCAGTGAGCCGGATATCGGCGGGGATCACTGCACCGGTTTCAAGTATTACTACGTCGCCCGGAACGATATCCTTTGTCGGGACCTCCTTTATTACACCGTCGCGCAGTACTTTTGTGAGGGGAGCAGCCAGGCTTTTAAGTGCTTCAAGGGAGGTTTCGGCCTTTCTTTCCTGAAATGCCCCAACAAAGGCATTAAGTATCAGAATGCCCATTATCACAAAGGTGTCAAGAAGACCTTCTCCTTCCATTACTCCAACCACTCCGGATATCACCGCCGCGATCAGAAGAATGATTATCATAAAACTCTTAAACTGTCCGAAGAACATCGCTGCAAAGCTTTTCCTCCGCTTCGAAAGAAGCTGATTATAGCCGTGTTTTTCCAGTCTTCTTTTAACTTCATCAGTCCCTAAACCGCTGGTTGGATCAGTATTCAGGTCTTTTAAAATTTCACTGATGCCAAGATTGAAATATTTAGTCATTTAAAATGTTTTTAGATGCAGGATCTTTCCCGGTAACGAAGGTACTATATTCAGAGCAAATGTAATCAGATTTTCTTTGCGTTATAACACCGGAAATGATTCATCCTGACCAAAGACGGGGGTATTTCAAGTTAGCCCGCACTCTTCCGGAGACAATATGTAAATATCTGATTTTAAGCTAAAATAATTTGGATTATAAGATAATTTTTATTAGGTTTAGGAGAATTTAAAAAACCTGAAGAATGTCAAGGAAATTACTCTATCTATTGGGTATTTTGCTGACAATACTGATCGGGACGATATTACACTGGCTTTTAAACTGTAATTGCGGTCAGCAGTCAGGAAAAGCTATGTCACAAACTTCCGGAGAAGTAATTGTCGCAGTACCTGAAGGCCAAACAGGGCAGGCGCCAGCCGTTATGCCTGACACTTCCGGGCAGTCAAAACTTTTGAAGTTCCGGGAAATATATAATACCAGTCCTTTGGT
This sequence comes from Bacteroidales bacterium, assembly GCA_016936695.1. GTDB lineage: Bacteria > Bacteroidota > Bacteroidia > Bacteroidales > VadinHA17 > LD21. Next base: position 5,297 of record JAFGXK010000122.1, read on the forward strand.
ATTATATTTCGCAACCGGTAAGAATGAAACCATCCTTACCGCGGAAGAACAGCAGCGTATAGCTGAGATCGCCGATTACATGAAAAACGTTCCCAACTCGGTAATATCAATTACCGGTCATTCTGACATCACTGGTAACAGGGAGCGCAATAACCTTCTGGCTATGGAGAGAGCCAGGTTTGCCGGTGCCAGACTCGTTGAAAGAGGTGTGCCTGAAAACAGGACAGAGCTCGCATCCCGTGGACCTGATGAACCCGCAGCTGATAACGGCACTCCCGAAGGGAGGGCTTTGAACAGAAGAACAGTAATCCTCATCAAATAATCTTAAAACCACCTAATATGTGTTTACTATGCATCCTCTTACCCGTACTGGTCGGCCTGATATGCGCCATACTCGGCTACCTGCTGGGCCGCCTCTCATCAAAGCACACCGAAGAACTGATCCGGCTTCGCGGCGATCTCGAAGCATGCGGCAAGGAAAAGGAGAGACTTCTTTCACTTAACGCCACCTTTAAAAACGACATCGACGACTGGAAGATGAAGTTCAATTCCCTGCAGTCTGATTTCGACGGAATAAAGACTGAGAACGACGACTGGAGAAGCAAATACGGCAGTCTTAAGACAGAATTTGATGACTTCAGGTTTAATCTTGCAGCGGCTCCTGCGGCCTCAACCTTTGATGTTGCCATGGCAGCCATGGCCTTTGGGAAAAAGATCCGTCCGGATGACCTTAAAATTGTTGAGGGGATAGGGCCCAAAATAGAAAAACTGTTCCACAAAGCCGGTATCACCACCTGGAAAGCTCTTAGTGATACTCCGGTTGAAACCTGCCAGAGGATTCTGGATGAAGCCGGTCCCAATTACAGGGTCCATAAACCCGAAACATGGCCGGAGCAATGCAGGCTGGCCTTCCTCAACCAGTGGAATGAGTTGAAGGAATGGCAGAGTAACCTGAGGGGTGGAAGAAAGGAATAATACCCTGCGCAGGGAGGTCATCAGGGATTATGCGCCAGATTCAGATCTTTGTTAAACCGGTACGATTTCCCTTTTTCTGTTGCTTCGAGCATAAACGTTTTGCCTTTGTAGGAGAGCTTCAGGGGATTCCCAAGCCTTGATGTGATTTTTGCAGTTTTGAGCAGGCCGTTTTCCCACTCGATATCGGCTTCAAACCCTCCCCTTGCCATGGCTCCGCGAATGTGGCCGTTTCCCCATTTTTCGGGTAATGCAGGAAGCAGTTCCACTTCTCCGGCATGACTCTGGATAAGCATTTCGGTTATTCCGGCAGTGCCTCCGAAGTTACCGTCGATCTGGAAAGGAGGATGGTTGTCGAACAGATTGTCGAGTGTCGATTTAGTGATCAGGGCGTATACATTTTCACAGGCTTTGTTGCCGTCTTTCAGGCGGGCGAAGAAATTAATGATCCAGGCCCTGCTCCATCCGGTATGTCCGCCACCGTGAGCAAGCCTGTATTCAATTGTCTTCCCCGCGGCCTCCAGAAGTTCGGGATGCTGCTGCTGAGTTATCTGATTTCCGGGGTGCAATCCGTAAAGATGTGAGATATGGCGGTGACCGGGTTCGTGTTCCTCAAATTCCTCCGACCATTCCAGTATCCTGCCGTCCGATCCGGTCCTTGTCGGTGTTAGTTTTTCAAGAGTAAGCTCCAATTTTCTCCGGAAGGCCTTATCGGTGCTGAGGATAAGGCTTGCCCGAATTGTGTTCTGCAACAGGTCGCGGATTATCATATGGTCCATAGTCGGTCCCATTACCATGCTTGCGGTTCCCTCACCCTCCGGGATCCTGAACCTGTTCTCTGGTGAGATTGACGGACCTGAAACAAGGTACCCTGTGCGGGGATCAGTAACCAGCCAGCCTGCACAGAATTCGGCTGATTCTTTCATTATCGGGTAGGCCTTGTTGCGAAGATATTCAATGTCGCCGCCGAACAGGTAATGGTCCCAGATGTTCTGGCAGCTCCAGGCTATTCCCATCGGCCACATTCCGTATACCACTGCTCCAAGAGGTTCGGTGTAGTGCCAGACATCCGTGGTGTAATGGGCCACGATGCCTTTCAGACCATAAACCTCACTCGCGGTTCTCCTGGCATTTGGACGCATCGCATCGATGAAATCGGCAAAGGGAAGTACCAGTTCGCCAAGGTTGGTAATTTCGGCCGGCCAGTAATTCATCTGGATGTTGATGTTAATATGATAATCGGCACTCCAGGGCGGGGTCAGACCGTCGGCCCAGATGCCCTGCAGATTAGCAGGCAGGGTTAATGGACGGGAACTGCTTATCAGCAGGTATCTGCCGAACTGATAATAAAGTTCAATAAGATCTGTATCGTCATATCCGTTCTGCATTGCCGCTATCCGGGCATCTGTAGTGAAGTAATTGCCGTCGGACGATCCAAGGTCTATTGAGAGCCGGTCGAAATAGCTTTTGTAGTCGGCCACATGGTCCTTTCTGATGTCTGCGAACGGACGTGCCGAAACTTTTTCAAGCCTTTCTTCGGACCAGGCCGAAGGATCAGGAGTAAAGTAGTCGGTTGCTGCCGTAAGGAAGATTAGAACCGAGTTTGCTTTTTCTATTCGTATACTGTCACCTCCCGGCAACACAGTGCCACCGTCGTTCAATAATTTCATCCGGGTTTCCATCTTCACTCCGTTGCCGTTTCCAACGTGTTCGCTCATTGAGATAAGGCTGCCGGAAGCTTTGATGAGAGCCTTGTTTCCGGGCCGTGAAATTCTTGCAGTAAATGTAATGGCCCCTGGTTTATCGGCAGTGATTCTTATCACCAGTGCCTGATCGGGGGCGCTCGAAAACACCTCCCGCCTGAAGTTGGTTTGACCCGATGTATAGGTCACCGTTGAAACTGCCTCGGAGATATCCAGTTCGCGACGGTAATTCGAGATTCCTCCCGGATTTTTAAAATCGAGGATCAGATCGCCCAGTGTCTGGTAACTTGAGGCATTATCTCTCCTGAAGCTTCCCAGTATACCATTCTGGGCAAGTTTTTCAGCTTCTGCGAATTTTCCTTCAAAAAGAAGCCGTCGTACTGAGGGGAGGTTACGTCGTGCATCGGGATTTGCATCCCACCTGGGCGCTCCTGTCCACACCGATTCCTCATTAAGCTGAAGCCTTTCCCTTGCCGTACCCCCAAAGACCATGGCTCCCAGGCTTCCGTTCCCGACAGGAAGGGCTTCATTCCATGTTGCTGCAGGCTTATTGAACCAAAGTTTCATGGCGGGGTCATTTCCCCGGGCCGTAACGGGAACCAGGAGCATGAAAAACACTACTGAGGCAATACAGGCCTGAAAGTGAAGATATTTTATCATAGACAGTTGGATATAAGACAAATAAGGACATACTCCGGCATGTCCTTATTTATGGGGTTAGTTAATTTTATTTCTTCAGAAGGTCCCTGATCTCTGACAGCAATTCCTGGTCCTTTGTAGGAGCAGGGGGTGTGGCCGGAGCGGCTTCCTCTTTCTTCTTCATTGAATTGATTGCTTTGACAAGCAGGAAAACAGCAAATGCTATAATCAGGAAATCGACCGCAGCCTGGATAAAATTGCCATAGTTCCATGTAACAGCCTCAGCAGTGTCGGTTGCTGCCTTTATTATCAGCTTGAGATCGGTAAAACTGGCTCCGCCCAGAAGCGCCCCTATTGGCGGCATGATTATATCGGCTACCAGTGATGAAATGATTTTACCGAATGCCATACCAATGATGATACCAACAGCCATGTCGATCATATTGCCTTTTATGGCAAATGTTTTGAATTCGTCTAAGAACTTCATTGTGTCAGGTTTTAAAGGTTTATTATCAGAAATTATAAGAAAATCCTACGCCTAATATTTCCTTGAATTGTACTCTTTTTCCGGGGGCTTCAAATGCTTCGAACTGGCCGTTATTGTTCCTGTCGACCGGAACCATGATATCGTCGTCATAGACAAGGACAGTGTTAAAGTTTACGGATAAGAATTTATTTACTTTCAGCCCTATGAGGTTTTCCCATGTGACGTCGATATTCTGCGGGTTATGGGCATAATTTGAGAAAAGGTCAATTTTGGAAGTGAATGACACGTTTTTAAGGAATTCTGCCTGAAAATCATTTTTTGAATATATCGCCCTGATATAACCTCCTATTTCGCCTCTTGATGCCTCTCCTGGCTCAACTCCGAAAGCCCCTGCATCCGAAAGAGCCTTGTCGGTTACAAAGGTGAATTTTGAGGTCAGTGGTGCAAGAAAAGCGCTGAAATAAGAGTTTGGCTTATAGTCGAGACCTGCTGCGAAAAGGAGGTATGCGGGGGCAAAGAGATCGGATATTTTTTTATCTGTATCGGGATATTTGTATCCCGGGCGCATCTGGGTTCTGAAGTTTGCAAGGGCTGACCAGTAGAAATTGCTGAACGCTTCCCTGCCATATTTTGAAAACAGGTCGATTTTGTCATCGGTTTTCATCACGTCGTCCTTACCCTGTTTAAGTATGCCATACCCGATGTCAAGTGAATTGTCCCATGCCGATTTGCCCTCTTTATAGTTTGCAAATGCGCTGAATATTCCGTTTACGGCGGCTGAGTTCTGGCCTCCGGCGGCCCAGTTGGTAAGAGAAGTCTGGGAAAGGTTTAAGGCAAAAAGCCCTCCTTTTTTCCAGCCCATTATGGTGTCGGTATTTATTGTTTTAAGTCTCTTCTCAGCATCAGTAATCTGCGCCATAGAAGTGGTGGCAAGCAGCAAAAAAACTAAAGACAGAATTAGAAGTCTTGTTTTCATGATATAAAATATATAAGCACATGCTAAAGAGATAAAAATAACCGCAATGAAAGCTCACTGCGGTTATTAAAACAGGGATTTACCTATTTTTCAACTTCCTTAACTTCAGCCTTTACAGCATTCCTCTTTACAGATTCAATGCCATTGTCGCGGCCGCTTTCAGTCTTGTAGTTCTGGCTTGTACCGATTATCTGACTGTTTGCAGCAGTAACAGCAAACCTGAACATGTTGGTAGGAGTGGTAGTTTTAGTGAATCTTTTTGGATCCGCAGAATTCTTCTTCACAGATTCGATCCCGTTCATGCACGATGCCTTGCTTGAATAGCCTTCGCTGCTTAGTATTGTCTGGCCATTGTCGGCTTTCAGACGGAAACGGAATTCCTTGTTTTTTCCGCTTTGATAAACTTCAAACTTTGCCATAAGATTAGATTTAATTGAATTAATATAAGTGAACCAGGAATATGTTCTTAAACCATTTTGCATGTCAAATATAATATTAATTTGGCTTTTTTAGAAGACCGCGGTATAATTTAAGTCCGGGAAACGCATGTTCGTCCGGAGTTACAGTCAATCCGTATTGTATTAGTAGCTGTTTGTCGCCTGATATGGCCTTTATGTCGTTTTATCCATAAGATCCCTGTGCATTAAAAAGTCAATTAACATTTTCCCGGCTGCCGGCGGGCCTCAGAATATTTTTCCCTTTTTGAAAACTGAACCTAAAGTGCTAAATTGCATTCCTCCGTTTAGGGTTAAAACAAAAAGATTATGGACAAGAAAGAATCATTTTCAGCACAAATAAATAATGGTTATGCATGCAAGGGCGACTCGATAATACTTGGAGGGGCAATGCTTGACGGAGCTCCCCTGGGAGGCGATGCCCTGGTCAGGATTCCCCTGAAAACGATGAACCGGCACGGGCTTATTGCAGGTGCAACAGGTACAGGAAAGACAAAGACACTGCAGGTGATTTCCGAGCATCTCTCGGAAAAAGGGGTTCCTGTTCTGCTTATGGATGTCAAGGGCGATCTCAGCGGAATTTCCAAACCCGGAGTGGAGAACCAGTTCATTGCTGAAAGGATGGCAAAAATCGGTGTCCCCTATGAGACGAAGGGATATCCGGTGGAGCTGATGTCAATCTCTCAGCAACCCGGGGTCAGGATGAGAGCAACAATATCCGAATTCGGACCGGTGCTTCTCTCAAGGATTCTCGATCTGAATGATACCCAGGGCGGAGTTATGGCTGTGATCTTCAAATATTGCGACGACCATAAAATGCCTTTGCTCGATCTGAAGGACCTTAAGAAAGTGGTACAGTTTGCTACCGATGAGGGCAAGACTGAAATTGAACGCGAATACGGTAAAGTGTCTGCAATGTCGACAGGAGTGATACTCAGAAAGCTTCTGGAGCTTGAACAGCAGGATGCAGATCTCTTTTTCGGAGAGATGTCATTTGATATCAGGGATCTGATGAGAAGAGACTCTGACGGTAAAGGATATATTAATATAATCAGACTTACTGATATTCAGGACAAGCCCAAGCTTTTTTCAACATTCATGCTGTGCCTTCTGGCGGAAGTATATAATGAAATGCCCGAACGGGGAGACCTGGATAAGCCCGAACTGGTGATTTTCATCGATGAGGCTCATCTCATCTTCAGGGAAGCCAGCAAGACTCTTCTCAGCCAGATCGAGACCATTGTCAAGCTTATCAGGTCGAAGGGTGTTGGTGTCTTTTTTGTTACCCAGAACCCGATGGATGTTCCCAATGAGGTTCTGGCCCAGCTGGGACTTAAAGTACAGCATGCCCTCAGGGCATTTACAGCCATCGACCGGCAGGCTATAAAGCTTACTGCCGAAAACTTCCCTCTTTCCGACTGGTATAAAACCGATGAGGTACTTACCTCGCTCGGAACCGGAGAGGCACTTGTAACGGTGCTTAACGAAAAAGGTATTCCGACTCCACTGGCGGTTGCTATGGTAAGAGCCCCGCAAAGCAGGATGGATATTCTTGTTCAGGAAGAGATAGAGTCAATAAACAGGTCGTCGCAGCTTGTCAGCAAGTACAACCAGGTTGTCGACAGGGAGAGTGCTTATGAGATACTGGCAGAAAAAATTGATTCGGCAGAAAAAAGAGCTGCGGAGGAAGCTGAGCGGAGGCAGGCGGACAAGGCCAGGAGGTCATCAGGGACTACACGCAGAAAGACCGGCGTGAACCCTGTTGTTAAGGTGCTTACAAGTGCCACCTTCATAAGGGGCGTGCTTGGAATAATGAAAAAAGTTATTAATTGACCTGTTTACTGCTTCCGGTGTAAACATGCACCGAGGATAAGTTCTGCCCGGGCAAGGTATTGATCAGTCCCTTACAGCAATGCTGTCGACAATATATCTGGAGTCTCCCCTCCAGGGCACAGTACCCCTCTTCTCGATGTAATGCACTATCACATCCCGGCCCTGAAGAGTGTCAAAGCTCATGTTCATATCCTTTTCCAGGACTGAGAATTTAAATTTTTCAGAGGCGATCGCCACATTCGATGTGCTGGATACACTGCTGAGAATCAGCTCTCCTTCATATGTTTTGAAGGCCATTCCCTTGTGTGAGAATTTCTGCAGTAATCCTGCGCGGTAACCTTCACTGTAGGTGAAGAAGTACTTGAAGTAAATGAAAACAGCAATGAGTATCAGCAGGATACCCAGCATCCAGTTAAATATCCGCTTTGTTTTCTTCACGGTTCCCGTCCATCTGGAAGGTTGAGTCTGAGTTGTTTCTGCAGCCATTTTTTAATTATGTTAGATCGTTAAAGACTTATAAAATCAGGTTTGGTTAGAACAACTAAAATTAAGTTATTTCTGCGAAACTTGTCAAAACCGGTCAAAAGTTTTTGTTTTATTGTTTCAGGGATGCTTTGGTGAAGATATATTCAGGGATCTCCTGGTTGAAACGGATGCCGGTCACTTTGAACTCCGTTCCGTCACCCTGTTTCAGCACATCCTTGTAGACCATAGTATGAGGGAACCAGCGGCCATCTATCTCCCTGAAGTCCGAAAGGGTGGTCCGTTTAAGAAGCTGACCGCTTTTGGCGAACAACTCTTCCTTCAGTGGTACAAAACGTTCCGAATCGATCCACATTTTCCTGCGATGATAGGCAGCATCCGTGACCTTTGCCGTAAGATCGAGGATAAGGGTCTTCCTTCCTTCCATTTCTTCTTCTCCTGACGATACTGCTGAATAGACTTCTGTAAGTTTACGGTCATCCATCATGTCTTCGTATGAAAGATCGGATCCCATGACCGATTGCCTCAGCATATGACCCGAAATCTGGATAGTCCGGTCAGTTGAGGGCGAGTAGATCCATAACTGATTTTCGAGCTTCAGCATCTTGGTTCCCTGTTCGCGCGCAGGGGCAAGGTATTCGGTAAACGATTTCTTGCTTCCCACCACATACGTCCTTGATGAAATGGTCCTGCTTGTTCTTGTGCCATGGATAGTCATCTCCGATTCATAAATCCTGTTGTCGGAGGACATGTTATTTTCGACTTTTTTAAGTATGTCGTCAGCATCTGTCTGGCCGCTTATCGGGAGAGAGATCAGGGCGAAAAGTGCGGGTAATATTATTGTTGTTTTCACACGTATGTAATTTATTTTCAGGCTTCAAGTTCCTTGAACAGCCTTGCGGTTTGTCTTTTAAATATCCCTCTGCCCGAAAGCATTGTCCCCAGAACAGTTGAAAACAGGCCGGGTATGAACCCTATATAGAAATCGGGCGGTGTGATTCTGGCCTTTATGGTCGGAGGCATCATCAATGAGGATGTTTTCATCATACCAGAGATATCAACGCCATACTTCTGGAGCAACCAGGCAAAAAACAGGCCAAGGAGGGTTCCTATTACCGAACCGGCCAGTCCAATCATAACCGATTCAAAAATCATGGTCCTGTATACATGTCCCTTCTCTTCGCCCATTGCCAGTCTTACGCCGATCTCCCCGTAGCGTCTCAGTCCGCCCAGAAGTCCTGCATTCCACAGTACGAGCGACATTGCAAACACAAAAAACACGGTGATGTAATTGGCCCAGTAGTCCGCCATTTTTACATACTGCCCCATGCTGCCCTGCTGGCTCAGGCTTTTCATTACCGGACGGTATTCATCATTATCGTCTGACTGGAGCGAGTTGAATTTTTTACTTGCGGCAACAGCCGATTCATTGTCGTAGAAGCCGGTACGGAAGAAACCGGCAATTTCTCCTGTGGCATCGGGCATGTCAAGGGCAGTCTGCACATCAGTGATATCAGCAATTATGGTTCCCCTGTCAAGGGCTTCGGTACCGAACGACAGGGTTCCTGCAACAATAAAGTCGTAAACAGCCATACTTCCGTTCATAGTTGAACCGATGAAGGTGACCTTGTCCCCGGGGCCGACCATAAGCTTTCTGGAGAATTGGTCGCTGACCAGTATTTCGCCTGAAGCATCCGGCATATTGCCCCTGATAATTGATTTTTCCAGGTTAAGCCTCTGTGGTTCGGAAGCTTCCGGTGAAAGCAAATCCATACCCATTCCCATTGCCGGTCCCTGGGCTAAGGTTTCGCCATTCTCATCCGGTGAATCGATGAGCCCTCCGAACTGGATACGCTGCGTCCATTCAGCATCGGGGAAAAGGGTTTCAAGTTCATTCTGAAGCTTTGTGGCATCCAGAATTGCAAGGTCGTTTGGCAGCTGGCTTATGTTTTCCGAATAGGGTAAGGTCATCACCTTCAGATGACCGTAGTTGAATCTGGCATTCATTTCAATCGTGTCGCCCATAAACCCTTTCATGTATGCATGAAGAATTACAGTGAGCATGGCTCCGATGGCTACAACGATAAGCGGAATGCTGCTCCGGCTTTTATCGCGGACAAGACCTTTTAACAGAAATTTTATCATTGTAGTTTCCCCCTTAATGCATCAGTTGGATTCATTCTGGAAATTCTCCGTGATGGCCAGTAGCTTACCACGGCGGTTGCTGTTGTCACAGTAATTATGGTCATTATAACCAGTCCGGCAGGATAAACCGGATATAGCGTCTGGGCTATTGCCATTCCGAATTCACTGGTGTCGACAGGCATGTGCAGGCCGCTTTTTGCCATCCATGCGAGAAAAGGCAGGCCGTAAATAACAGATAAAATGGCTGCAAGGATGGCATGCATTGTTCCCTCAACGGTGAAGAGTCCCACTACCTGGCTTCGCGTGTAGCCAAGGGCAATGTAAGTGCCTATCTCTTTTTGCCTTCTGAAGATTGAGAGTACCTGGGTGTCAAATACCGCCAGCAGGGCAAGAAGGAGCAGGATAACGAACAAGATGGTTTGACCGACAGTTTTTGTCTTTATGAGGTTGTCGATCGAGGCTGTGAGTTCACCAGTAGTTTTATGCACCCAGTTCTGCATTTCCGGCCTTGTTTTTTCACTGTCGCGAAAAGTCAGGATTGTTGCCTCATCAGGCATCTGCATCATTTCGCGGAGCGTTTCAAGAGGAACATAGATCTGGCCTGTTTCTATCTGGGGTACGTTTGATGAGAAGATTTCTGTAATAGCTATTTCGCGGGCATCGAATGTGCTGTTTACATCCCTCCACCTTAATGTCATGACATCTCCTTTCGATGCCTTTAAGCTTTTTGCCATCAATGCGCCGATCATGGCCGGAATGGCATCGTAGACGGTGTCGAGACTGTGGGTTGGGAGTGCGAACAAATGCTGACCGGGGTCAATCCCCTTTATTACAACCGATAGAAGGCGGCCCTGGGGATATATGGTGCCGGGGGCTATCAGAACCGGAACCATGTCTCCGGCATTTATCTCTTCCAGAACCTCATACGGAACCGGGGCATGGCTGTCGGTAAGTGTAAACGGATCAAAGGGATCATATAACTTATGCCAGTATTGTCCGCCTCCTATTTCCATGTTTTTCATATCGGTCTTTGCCTGCTGATCCCAACCGCTTATTAATCCCTTCATGAAGATTATAAGTACAAAGGAAAATGAAAGGATGATCACATTTAGCCAGGTTCTTAATCCGGCGCCTATGAGGTTTCTGTATGCAAGCTTTAATGCAAGTAGCATGGCAATTGCTTTTTAATTTGATTTCATTTCTTCCCTGTCAATTTTCCCGTCGCGAAGGAAGATTTTTCTTCGGAGATAGCTTATCACCTTTTCATCGTGGGTGGCAAAAAGGAAAGTGGTTTTAAGCTGCCGGTTAAGCATTTCCATTGTATCAAGGATATGGTAGGAATTTTCCGCATCGAGGTTTGCGGTGGGTTCATCTGCCAGAACGATAGATGGTTTTTTTACCATAGCGCGTGCTATTGCAACACGCTGACATTCACCGCCCGACAACTGTGGGGGCTTGGATTTTATCTTGTCGGTCAATCCAACCCATTCGATTGCATCAGTCACCAGTTCCTTCCGCTGGGCGGCTGTGTATTTAAGCAGCAAGAGGGGGAATTCGACATTTTCCCAGACTGTATGCACTGCAAGCAGGTTGTAACTCTGAAAGATGAATCCAAGATTCTCTTTCCGGAGCCGGGCTGCCTCCCTGGCGGTTAGATCGCCTATCGATTGTCCGAGGACGACGGCTTTTCCAGAGGTCGGGGAGTCGAGCGAACCGATTATGTTGAGAAGGGTGGTCTTACCTGATCCGCTTGGTCCTACGAGGCCTGCAAATTCACCCTGCGAAAGCTGCAGGTCGATGCCGTTCAGAGCGGTGAATTCACTCTTCCCCATTGGAAATTTCTTGATAAGGGTTTCAGTTTTAATTACAGTAGAGTTCTCCATTATGAGAGATTTAGTGATTGAAAACGAGCATTACCTGGATACCTTTGCCCGAAAACAGACTGCCTGATCCGGTCTGTGCGGGAAGATTGTATGCACGGGGATTCCAGTACCCCATAACATATATCATGAAATTGTTATACTGCTTTTCCCACGAAGCGAAATTATATATTTTACTGTTAGTCCAGTCATAATATATTATTGCGCTTAACTTATCGAACATGCCGACCGGGTAGCTGAGAGTTGCAAGGGAAAAGGTTGTCAGGTTGTCAAATCCGAACGGTTTTTGATCGAATGAAATCACAAGATGCTCATAAGCTGCGTACAATCCATTTCCCAGGCCGAAGGTATAATCTACTCCGGCATTGATAATCTCCAGGTTTGTAAGGGTTCCCATATCAATCCTTTTTCTGGTCCATGAACCCTCCACCCAGATACCTGTCACCAGATCCCAGCGGGCATCGATTCCGAAGCGGTCTTCAGGAATCCTGTCCTGTTCTCCGGGAAACATGGTGCCTCTGGTATCGGCATTTCTGTGGTGATATGAGAAGCCTGCCTCGCCCGCCGGAACCGGGAGTTGTATTCTTCCTCCGAATTCGGGTATTTTTTTGTTGGAGGGGATTATTTCCCATGCCCTGGGATCATGATTGCCGTACAGGCCCCA
>JAFGXK010000123.1 GCA_016936695.1 Bacteroidales bacterium
CCCGTAATCCATATGAAACCCATTATATCAACAGTATCTGAAATATCACCTGATCACCCGGTTATTTGCATTATCGGGGATGACAGCATACCTGCCTGGATAAAACTCAGCAAGTCGGAAAGAGAATATGCTTTGAAAAAGGTCAGGGACAAAGTGGAGTATGTTCATATAAATTCGTATTTCAAACATACTTATATTGTCAGAACAAAAGACACAGGCAATCCGGCAAGGACTAAGGAAGAACTCCGGAAAACAGCTTTCAGCCTGAGGAAGCTTATAGGCTCAAACAATCATTCCGAGCTTGTCATAACTTCGGCCAATGCCTTTGCCGGCGCCATCGAAGCTTTTGCTGAGGGACTTGTCCTCAGCATCTATTCATTCGACAGGCACAAGACAAAAAAAGATGATGAGTCTAAAATCAAATATCCCTCAAGGCTTCTGCTTTATGGTGATGTAAAGGAGAGAGAAACAGAATGGCTTACGGAAATCACCGATGCGATATATTTTGCCCGCGACCTGATAAACGAACCGGTGAATCATCTTAATTCTGTTGCCCTTGCTAACGAAATAAAGAAGAAGGGAGAATCGGCAGGCTTCAGGGTAGAGGTTTTCAACAAGGCGAAAATAGAAGCCCTTAAGATGGGAGGCCTGCTCGCTGTAAACAGGGGGAGTGTCGATCCTCCCGTTTTTTGCATCCTTGAGTGGAAACCTGAGAAGAGGCTAAACAAAAGACCGATTGTTCTTGTTGGCAAAGGCATTGTGTATGATACGGGCGGACTGAACATAAAGACCGGCGATCATATGGATAACATGAAGGGCGATATGGCCGGAGCCGCTGCTGTAACAGGTGTTTTATACACTGTCGCGAAAACCGGTATTCCTCTTCACATCGTCGGCCTGATACCGGCAACCGATAACCGACCAGGAGGAAATGCCTACACCCAGGGAGATATTATCAAAATGCACAATGGTTTATCTGTCGAGATAGGAAATACTGACGCTGAAGGAAGGCTGATCCTTGCTGATGCCATAAGCTATGCATCCAGATATAAGCCTGAGCTTATAATAGATATAGCCACTCTTACCGGCTCTGCAGCCATGACGTTCGGCAATCAGGCAATAGCAATGATGGGCAATGCAGAAAAGAAATTCTTTACATTGCTTGAAGAATCGGGCTATGAAGTATATGAAAGGGTTGCCCAACTTCCCTTCTGGGAAGAATACGGTGAAATGATAAAGTCAGACATTGCAGATATCAGGAATACAGGCGGACGGGAAGCCGGAGCAATAACTGCCGGAAAATTCCTGGAGCATTTCACGGAATACCCGCTCATTCATCTGGACATTGCGGGAACGGGTTCTCTCAAAAAAGATGATTTTTACCGGCTTAAGGGCGGGCCGGGTTCCGGGCTCAGGCTGATGTCTGAATTCCTGAAAAGGTATGCTTCATATTTGTCGGAGATTAAATAAGTAATTATGGAAAAGAAACCAATAATAGCCGGAATAACCCACGGAGACATCAATGGAATAGGGTATGAAGTCATTATTAAGGTTTTAATGGACTCTGAGATCAATGATCTCTGTACACCTGTTGTCTATGGGTCACCCAAAGTGGCAGCCTATCACAGAAAGGCACTGAACATTACAAATTTCAGTTTTAATAATATAAAATCACCTGAAGAAGCCAATCCCAGGAAAGCCAATATGATAAACTGCCTTGATGACAACGTCAGGGTTGAACTTGGCAAGTCAACTCCCCATAGTGGAGAAGCCGCATTTATTTCCATCGAAAAGGCGGTTGAAGATATAATTAACGGTAAACTGGATGTATTGGTTACTGCTCCCATAGACAAACATACAATTCAGTCTGACAAATTCCGTTTCAACGGCCATACAGAATATCTGGAATCAAAATCCGGGAAGGGTGAATCCCTTATGTTCATGATTAGTGAAAACATGAAGATTGGTGTTGCTACCGGCCATGTTCCACTCTCCAGGGTCCCGGAGATGATAACCGTTGATCTTCTTCTCAGAAAGATAAGGCTTATGAACCAATCACTTTTTCTTGATTTCGGGATCCGCAAGCCAAGGATTGCTTTGCTTGGGCTTAATCCTCATGCCGGTGACAATTCATTGCTCGGGAAGGAAGAAACGGAAACCATCATGCCTGCTATGCAGGAGGCACAGAAGGAAGGATTGCTTGTTTTTGGTCCCTATCCATCCGACGGCTTTTTTGGTGTAGGATTATTTACCAGGTTCGACGGCATACTGGCCATGTATCATGATCAGGGTCTTGCTCCCTTCAAGGCCCTATCGTTTGATACAGGCGTTAATTTTACAGCAGGGCTGCCCTTCGTTCGTACTTCCCCTGCCCATGGAACTGCCCTGGCCATCGCCGGTAAGGGAGAAGCTTCCGAGAGTTCATTCCGACAGGCCCTTTATGTTGCCTGCGACGTATACAGGAACAGAAAGAATTATGCTGAAATTTCTCAAAATCCGCTAAAGCACCAGGACATCGAGATACACACCGACCGCGTGGATGAACTTCCTCCGGAAATACTTAATGCTGAACAGCATATATGATTGACTATATAAAAGGCAATATAACCGAACTGACTCCGGCTTTCCTGATCATTGAAACAGGAGGAGTGGGGTATTTCGTCTCCATTTCCCTGACAACATATACAAAGCTCGAAGGTAAAAAAGAATACAGGATACTGGTCTATGAAGTAATCAGGGAAGACAGTCATCAGCTTTTTGGATTTGCCGACAGTGAGGAAAGGAATATTTTCAGGCTTTTGATATCTGTATCAGGGGTGGGTGCAGGCACCGCAAGGGTGATGCTGTCATCGC
>JAFGXK010000124.1 GCA_016936695.1 Bacteroidales bacterium
GGCAAGGAAGAGATAATAAGGGAGCTGATCCCGAAATCGCTCAAAATACAATTCTACAAGGCGATACTCGACTCCTTTGTGGCTGAGAACGGTGCCAGGATGACTGCAATGCACAAGGCTACTGATAATGCCACAACCATGATCAGCGAGCTTACACTGCAGTACAACAAGGCTAGGCAAGCATCCATCACGAACCAGATCCTTGAAGTTGTCAGCGGGGCTGAGGCGTTAAAAGGATAAGCAATGAAATTCTGATAGCAGAAAGGGATATGTACACTCAACCGGAACTGAAAAAAATAATTGACACATCGCTTGTCAACCTTTCCTACAATCAGGAGTCGGAAAGACTTACCGACCCGGTTAAGTATGTCCTTTCAATCGGCGGAAAACGGCTCAGGCCGGTCCTTGCACTGCTGGTCTGCGATATGTACGGCGATAAAATAGATGAGGCCGTCATCCCGGTTACAGGCCTCGAGGTCTTTCACAATTTTACTCTTGTCCACGATGACATCATGGACAGGGCTCCCGTGAGAAGGGGATTCTCTACGGTTCACACGAAATGGAATGTCAATCAGGCAATTCTCTCGGGAGATATAATGGCCTTCATGACCAATGAATGCCTGCTTCAGAGCCCGCTTAACATTCTTCAGAAAGTTTTCAGGATCTTCAACAAAACTGCCATAGAGGTATGTGTTGGCCAGCAGCTTGACATGGATTTTGAAAAAGCCACCATAGTGTCGCGTGAAGAGTATATAAGAATGATAGAGCTCAAAACTGCTGTCCTGATAGCCGCTTCGGCACGGATAGGAGCACTTTTCGGCGGAGCAGATGACAGGGAAGCAGATATTATGTATGAGTTCGGGAGGAATCTTGGAATTGCATTCCAGATCAGGGATGATATACTCGACACCTACGGCGACAAGAAGGTTTTCGGCAAGACAACGGGAGGGGATATCCTGGCCCGGAAAAAAACCTTCCTGTATGTCAGAGCCATGGAAATTGCATCAACGGAACAGAAGAAGAAGCTTCAGGAGTTGTACACTGCTGATAATGATCCGGTGTCGAAAGTCAGGGAAGTGACTGAATTGTATGATCAGCTCAGGATCAGGTCTTTTTCGGAGAGTCTAATGGAAGACTATCACAGGAGTGCCATGGGATTTCTTGAAAAAGCCGGAACTGCCGCCGACCGTAAGACAGAGCTGTCTAATCTGGCAGGATCGCTTTTTGGACGCGATAACTAAAGAAATGATTGATTTGAGAGAAATATAATTTAAACACAATAATAATTCGGATTTATGGCAAAGAATACTGGGAAAATAAGCCAGATCATCGGACCGGTGGTTGACGTGGTGTTTGACAGACAGGGTGTTGAAATGCCCGATATTTATGACGCCCTCGAGATCAAAAGGAATGATGGTACATCCCTTATCGTTGAGTGTCAGCAGCATATTGGCGAGAATACGGTAAGAACCATTGCAATGGACTCAACCGATGGATTGCGCAGGGGGATGGAGGTCATAGCAACGGGGGCACCGATCACGATGCCTATCGGTGACCAGATAAAGGGACGTCTCATGAATGTGACGGGAGAAGCTATAGACGGGATCGGAGTACTCGACAGGAAAGGAGGTTATCCTATTCACAGAAAACCCCCGAAATATGAGGATCTTTCAACTGAGAAGGAGGTTCTCTACACCGGTATCAAGGTGATCGACCTTATCGAGCCTTACTCAAAGGGCGGTAAAATCGGTCTGTTTGGCGGTGCGGGTGTCGGGAAAACAGTTGTTATTCTTGAGCTTATTAACAATATTGCAAAAGCCTATTCCGGATTATCAGTTTTTGCCGGGGTTGGAGAAAGGACCAGGGAAGGGAACGATCTTTTGCGCGAGATGCTTGAAGCCGGTGTAATAAATTACGGGAAAGAGTTTCTCAAGAATATGGAATCGGGAGGATGGGATCTCTCAACGGTCGACCATGCTGCTCTTAAGGAATCCAAGCTTGCGCTTGTTTTCGGGCAGATGAACGAACCCCCCGGAGCAAGGGCAAGGGTTGCACTATCGGGACTTTCGGTAGCCGAACATTTCAGGGACGGCGACGGGAAAAGCGGCGGAAGGGATATCCTTTTCTTCATGGATAACGTATTCCGTTTCACCCAGGCCGGATCTGAAGTATCCGCACTTCTCGGACGTATGCCTTCGGCCGTTGGTTACCAGCCGACTCTTTCGACCGAGATGGGTATAATGCAGGAGCGTATCACATCGACGCGTCACGGTTCGATCACCTCGGTACAGGCAGTGTATGTGCCGGCCGACGACCTGACCGACCCTGCACCTGCAACTACATTCGCCCACCTCGATGCAACGACCGTGCTCAGCCGTAAGATTTCGGAACTCGGTATTTATCCGGCTGTCGATCCTCTTGATTCCACATCAAGGATACTTTCAGCAGACATTGTCGGAGATGCACATTACAACTGTGCACAACGGGTCAAGGAAATTCTGCAGAGATATAATGAGCTGCAGGATATAATAGCCATCCTCGGGATGGATGAACTGTCAGAAGAAGACAAGCTGGTCGTTCACAGGGCAAGAAGGGTTCAGAGGTTCCTTTCTCAGCCTTTCCATGTGGCCGAACAGTTCACAGGTATAAAGGGAGCTCTTGTTTCAATCGAGGATACAATTAAGGGATTCAATATGATTCTCGAAGGAAAGGTTGACCAGTATCCGGAATCGGCATTTATGCTGGTCGGCACCATCGAAGATGCAATAGAAAAGGGAGAGAAAATTCTCGCCCAGTCAAAGTAATCCTGTTACTGGTTGCTGGTTGCTGGTTGTTGGTTACTGGTTACTGGTTAAGATGCACCGGCAACCTGGTACTTGTCAACAAACAACAAGCAACTAGCAACGAGCAACAAGCAACGAGCAACAAGTAACCCGCAACTTCTTTAAAATGAAGATAGAAATCATTACTCCTGACAAAAAGATATTTGATGGGGAGATCAAATCAGTAAGGGTTCCCGGCAAAAAAGGTTCCTTCCAGGTACTGAAAGACCATGCTCCCATTATTTCAACTCTCGAAAACGGACCGGTGATAATCGTCGACATGACCGGAAATGAATCAATATTCGAGATCAATGGCGGTGTGATTGAGGTAAAAGCCAACAAGATCATTCTGCTGGCCGAATCGGTTAAATAAATCCATCTCTGATGACCTCCGATGAATTCAGGAAACACGCTCATGAACTGGTCGACTGGATGGCCCGTTACATGGATGAGGTTGAAAAATATCCCGTAAAATCGACAGTAAAACCAGGGGAGATATTCAGCAAACTGCCTGACGATCCTCCCGTAAAACCTGAATCTTTCGAATCGTTCATGAAAGACATGGACGAGATTATAATGCCGGGCATTACCCACTGGCAGAGCCCGAATTTCTATGCATATTTTCCGGCTAACACGAGCGCACCTTCCATTCTTGCTGAAATGATCATGGCAACACTGGGAGCTCAGTGCATGATCTGGGAAACATCCCCTTCGGCTGCCGAACTCGAGGAAAAAATGATGATCTGGCTGAGGGACCTGATCAGGCTGCCGAAAACTTTCGAGGGTGTGATCCAGGATTCGGCCTCAACCTCCACACTTGCCGCCATTTTGACCGCAAGGGAGAAGGCTACTGATTTCACTGCTAATGATGAAGGAGCCGCCGCATTACCCGGATTAAGGGTCTATTGCTCGGAGCAGACTCATTCCTCGATTGAGAAGGCTGTCAAAATAAGCGGTATTGGAAGAAAGAATCTGGTGAGGATACCTGTCCGGAAAGACTTCACCATGGATGTGCAGAAACTCAGGGAAGCCATTGAAAACGATAAAAAGGCCGGTTTAAAGCCTTGCTGCGTTATTGCCACTATCGGAACGACAGGAACCACTGCAATCGATCCGCTCAAGCCAATTGGCAGGATATGTGCCGAAAATGGCATCTGGCTGCATGTAGATGCCGCAATGGGGGGAACAGCCCTTATCCTTCCCGAATACCAGTGGATGCTGGATGGCCGTGAATTCATTGATTCCATAGTATTCAATCCTCATAAATGGATGTTCACCGGATTCGATTGTTCGGCTTATTTTGTGAAGAATCCGGCTTATCTTATCAAGACATTCGAGGTCCATCCGGAATATCTCAGGACAAGGACCAGGGGAGCGGTGAATGACTACCGCGACTGGGGAGTACCTCTCGGTCGAAGATTCAGGGCTCTCAAGCTCTGGAGCGTTATCAGGATGTACGGTGTTGAAGGACTTCGCGACAAGGTCCGGGGACATATCAGGATAGCAAAGCGGCTGGCAGAAATGATAATGCGTGAGAATGACTTTCAGATACTGGCTCCCGTTACCCTGAATGTTGTATGTTTCAGGTACAAACCCTCCGGAAAGGATGAAGAAGAACTCAACAGGCTGAATGAAACACTGAACCACTGGCTGAATGATGAGGGGAAGATTTATCTGACTCATACCACCGTCAACGGGGTCTATACCCTGCGGATGGTAACCGGCCAGACAAACGTCACTCCGGAGCATGTTGAATTAGCCTGGAAGCTGATTGTGAAAACCGCAAGGGAACTTTAGAGCTTGTATCCGCTCAATCCTTTTCCTTTTCCGATATTCATGCCGAAAATATTGACTCCGAACAACATCTCCTGTTTTTTGTAAAAGACGCCCAAAATAAAGATGTGGTTATTATTTCCAGGATTTTCAGCCGTACCAAACATGAATTCATTCTATTCCGGCACCTGGGATATCGCCTTCGAATCGCCTTGCTGTACTTAATGCTTTTCTGCTGTACCAAACATTTAGGATATCTTTAACGACACCTGGGGTGTCGACTTCCAGTAGCCCGGGTGTCGCCCCGGGTAAATGGCACCACACAATTATAACAACCCTGGAAGGGTTGACTTCCAATTGCTTATTTTATTTATTTTGTTTATGTTTGTTGTGCTGCTAACTTTAATTGGAATAAATATGTCAACCTACACCCAGATTCTTTACCAGATAGTCTTTGGTAGTAAAGACTAC
>JAFGXK010000125.1 GCA_016936695.1 Bacteroidales bacterium
AATAATGATGCATTCCTGAAGTCAATGAATACGGCTTAAGGTATTGATTTACAGCAAATTACGGGATCTTTGAAACGGAGATCCTTTGGAGGATAAGAAATGAAAGAAGGAATTCATCCTAATTACGTTGTGTCCAAGATTACTTGCGCATGCGGAAATGTTATTGAAACCCGCTCTACAAGCGGAGATATGGAAGTGGAAATCTGCAGTGCCTGTCATCCTTTCTATACAGGAAAGCAGAAGCTGGTTGATACTGCCGGTCGTGTTGAACGGTTTAACAAGAAATACGGTATCAAGACAAAAGACTGATCTTTAAAATATTTTCATAAAAGCCGCCAGGTTCGATTGGCGGCTTTTTTTGTTTGCCCAGCGAAGCTGGCGAACCCGGTCTTCTGAAAGAAGAAGACATCGCCCCGATCAGGGGGAAGATAATCCGAATTGCAAGGGCGTCTTTGGTAACGAAGGGGTCTGAAGGAAGCAATAGGAAGTGAACGGTACATAGCGATGAGCGAACCTGATTCGGCAGACTATGGTGGGTAACCTTGCAAAAAGTGGGAATGCCCAATACCTGATCAGACCATTAGTGTGATTGAGGATGGAATCGTTCACAGGGAGCCAGTACAGTAACTGGGGATACCCTGTAGTGTTCAGCGTTGCTGATAGGGGAGAACAAGGTGGAAGCCAAGGGATTTCTGATGCATTGCAGGGAGTCAGATGATTCCATAGTAGTGATTAAGTTTCGGCCTGTGAAAGCTGGTAACAGTCTGGAGGATAAAACCGGAATGATGCCGTACATAGTTATGGTAAGGTATCGGAAATGCCAAAAGCGCCGTTACTTGCGAAGGGATGAAGTTCAAAAGAAGATTACTGGAGGTTTCTGCAGAAATAACAGTATAGGCACAATCCGGTTGACGAACCGGGGTCTTTGCATAGTCAGTTGAAGTCGGAATACGGATACTGAAATGTGAAACTGTCTCTTGTCGGAGTAGAGGAAGAAACTTTGCGAATATTGCCATATGGATAGAAACCGCATAGTCTTCCGTCGAACATACGTATGCTGGAATGGAACAGAGGAAGAAGGTAATGCGATGACCGGCAGAGTATATTACAGTTTGTATGACAGATTGCTTCATGAAAGAGCTCTTTATGAGGCGTTCAAACGGGTTAAGGCATCTGGAGGTACTGGTGGGATAGATCATCAGGACATAGATGACTTTGAAACGGATATGGACGGTAATATACGCATGTTGGTAGAAGAACTGCGGGAAAAAAGCTATGTTCCCCTGCCTGTTAAAAGGGTAGAAATCCCGAAAGGGAACGGGAAAGTGAGACTTCTTGGAATCCCTGCGGTTCGAGACCGAGTTGTTCAGCAGGCATTGCTGACAATTCTACAGCCGATTTATGAGGAAGATTTTCATCCTTCCAGCTACGGCTACAGGCCTGGCAGAAGCTGTCATCAGGCTATCAGCAAAGCGTCTTTGTTCATTCGAAAGTATGATCTGATGCACGTAGTTGATATGGATCTCTCCCGTTGTTTCGATACGCTGAATCATGACCTGATAATCAGGTTCATGAAAAAGCGTGTTACCGATGGGAGCATCCTTGCGTTGGTGGTAAAGTTTCTGAAAAGCGGAGTCATGATCGGAAACGTAATTGATGAAGTGACAGAGGGCAGTCCACAGGGAGGAGTGATCAGTCCGTTGTTGGCAAACATCTATCTGAATGAATTTGATCAGTTCATGATGAAACGAAATTACAGAATAGTACGGTATGCCGATGACATCCTCATATTGTGTGAAACTCGCCGATCGGCCGGACATGCTCTGGATGTGGCAACTGATTTTCTTGAGAATATATTGCTGCTGACCGTTAACAGGGAAAAGACTCACATTACACATAGTTCTCGCGGGGTTAAATTTCTTGGAGTTGAAATCTTCAATATTTATACGGCAGTGCAAGATGAGAAAATTACAGCTTTCAAAAAGAAAGTTAAGAGCCTTACCAAGAAGAATCAGGGAATGAATCTGGAAATGGTAATTCGTAGGCTGAATCCTTTGCTTAGGGGATTTTCCAATTATTTTCGAATAGCCAACTGTAGAAAAGTTTTCAGAACGCTGATGGAATGGATCAGGAGGCGTCTGCGTGCCATCCAATTAAAACTTTGGAAGAAACCAGGAAGGCTCCATCGTCGGCTTAGACAGTTGGGTGTCTCCGGACCTTTCAAGAAAATGAAGATGGATCGCTGGTGTAATTCATCCAGCCAGTTGGCTAGCTTGTCTATGCCGAATAAGTGGTTTGATGAACTTGGTCTATTCAATATGTACAATGTAGAAACAGGTCTTATCGTCCCTGTTTAGGGGGATTTTGAACAGGAGCCGTATACGAGGTCCGTACGTACGGTTCTGAGAGAGGGCTGTTGTGAAATATATTTCCGCAACACCCTACTCAATTTATCTGGCAATTTCCAGAGTCGCAGTTCCTCCCGGGACTGATACAATGATCCCGTTTCTGCTTTCTTTTTTTGTTCCTGCGGATGTCGAGGATATTGAGTTTATTCCGCGAAGGCAGACCGACCATGGTTTGGTGCTGCCTTTTTGAATAAATGTTAAAATGTTACTTTTCCTTGTTACATGTAAGGTCATTCCGTAGGAGGCATCGGAAAGGCTGACGTCTCTCTGACTCTCCATGCTGTCAGCCAGGTCGAAAAGGTGAAAACAGATATTATTCAGATAGTCATAGTCGGGTTTTGATCTCTCAGAACCGACAGGAATGATTGTTCCGGCTTTTACCATAAGGGGAAGACTCATATAATCGTGGCATTCATTTACCCAATGTCCCCCGGATAGAGTTTTTCCGGTTATGAAATTTGTCCATTCTCCTTCAGGCAGATAATATGAAACGGAACCATTTTCACTGAAGACAGGTGCAACAAGGAGAGAATCTCCCAGCATATACTGTCTATCCAGATAGACACAGGCCGGATCATCCGGGAATGACAGAATCATGGGACGCATCATGGGTATCCCTTCGGTTGCCGTATTTA
>JAFGXK010000126.1 GCA_016936695.1 Bacteroidales bacterium
ATAAAGGGATCACTCATTGAAATATCATCAATAGAAACAGTCTGGATTTGCGGTTCCGGACGAGGTGGTCTGAATGCCGGCATCTGACCGCCAGCACCAGGAGCGGGAATGGGCCCGCCGAAATTATTCTGTCCCGGATTAGCCGGAGGTGCCTGTTCTCCCCGGACAATCTGTTTCTTTTCTTTTGCCTGAGTCTGAGCTGCAGCTTGTTTAACATTGCATGGTACCAAAACAAATGCAATGCATGCAACTAAAACTGAAAATGTGTTTAACTTCTTCATAATTCTTTCGGTTTTATTGATTTGGTTTTTAGATTCTGGATTTTATCTTTTATCATTTGTTGCCGGATCAAGAGATGGGAACATAAAGGCTCTCCTGAAGGATCACTACCAGGTCCTCAAAATTGTCGGGCTGCGGGATGACCCATCGTGAACCAAAAATCAGCTTGGGTATGCCACCCACACCGTTTTGCAGGGTTTGTCCGTAAATTCCGGCGGTTGTCTGTAAATACGTACCGATCCAGGGATCTTCCATTGAACTATTGAATTTGTCCCGGCCGACCAGCTCAATTGCTTTTGCCCTTGTGGCTTCTGGACTTCTTGGAAGCCATCTGTCGCCGGATTCAAAGGTGAACATCCAGTTTTCGAATTCAGGAAAAACCTCCCTATCAGCCAGCCACACGGCCAGCCCGATCTTTGTCAGTTCGCATGAGTTCCCAAACTGATCAACATCTCTGGGGATATACGGGTTGCATTGGGGATTCAAAGGGGAAGGACAAAGTGCAAAAGCCAGCTTCCCTGAATACCTGTTTACAGCCTCAGTAAGCATAAAATGCATTTTCTGGCAATGGATACACTGGTAATCAAATAATAAAGAGACAACATAAGGTGCGTCCGGAGCCCCGATCATAGGTACGTTATTATAATCAATGGTAATATCACTTTCCTCTGACTCTCCATCAATATAAACAGTCCCTGATGTAAGGATCACCTGGGAGATGACCAGTAATCCTGCAAGAACAAGGCCGGTCAGAAACCTGAACAGTACGGGAAGTGGAGAAATATTTTGACTTTTTAAATATTTGACAGCCCTCCAGATGACCAGTACTGCCAACAGCAATCCGGTAATGTGCGTAATCATGCACCAGGGGCAATAGTCCCTAATGATCCATTTTTGTACTATTGTAAACCATATGGCACTTCCTGCAACCGAACCGGCCAGTATCAGCATCACACTCCAGGCCAGGCGCCGGATCGGTGTCTCTGTAGCCGGACCAATAAAAATACCGGCAACCAGCATTGCGAGATAGACTCCCAATGCCAGACCACTGACAGGTAATATCCCCGCTATCATCGACCACTGGCTGCTGAGCACCTGTTCACAAGGGCTCCCTCCGCTGCAGCCGATCATCGGTCCGCCAGCCAGATAAAACCAACTCATGATGGCACTAAAAACCAGGGCCAGGGTATTCAATCCCACCAGTATCCACCGCCACCAGGGCCAGTATTTTTCTGTTATCCTCACTGAGGCTTCCTGAAATATTGATTTGGCTCACCCGGCGTAGGAAGACTACTGGCTATCTGATTTCCAGCCTCATGAGCCATAGTCAATGGACCAGCAAGGGTTATACCGCTTCCGGATACCTGCGAACCGGCAGCATGGCCATACTTAAGAGATGTGGTAACTTTGACAGTATCTGCCGGCACATTCCCAGGTGCTCCTCCGAAACGACGACGTCCGGGAGCTACTGCAGCAATTACAACAGTCTCACTGCTTTTTCCACTGCCAATTGTGATAGACTGTCCAGTATTAAAGCCTTCCACACTTCCAACCAGGATGACTTTTTTTCCTGCGCTTGCGGAAGTTCCGACCGTGGTACCACCGGGTGTTCCGACAGCTGCAATAACTGCAGTCTCGCTGTTTGTGCCTTTTCCAATTATTATTTTCTGACCAGGGCTTAAATCTGCCACACTTGCGACTTTGATATTAGTTGAACTGGCTGCTGCCGGGGCCAATAGTGTGATACTGTTCTGTAATAAGAAATCGCGGCAATTGAAGTCGCTGTCAGCACCGTCCGGATATCGGCCAGCGCTTCTGTCGGGCATGCTGGCGGGCATACCAGGACCCATCCTGAAGCCTCTGCCCATACTGGGAGAGGTGACAAAACATCCGCTCGCACCGGCTCCCGATTCTGCCTGGTAGCCTTCGGCTGCCCAGGGATCGACCAGACCGCCATAATTGAGACCGTCAACAACTATTCCATTTGCATCACGCAACACCATGTTGCCGGAACCGGGTGAAAGGGCGGGTCCGCCAAACCACTGGTTGGGCTTAATAGTTCCATGGTAGCCTGCGGTAGTAACCTTTTCGTTAAGTACTACTGCATCAATATCATGATTGCCGGCAAGGGGCTGGTCAAGTGTAATGCTGGAGCTTAATGCCAGCACAGGCTCATTGCTCGAATGGGCAAAGGCAGCAGCCGGCTTGAAACTGATCCCCGTTCCCCTGACACTGAATGGCATATTGGAAGCATGGTCGAACTTCAATGCTTCAGCCAGGTCGAGTCCCGTACCAGGATCCTCTGTGTCCTTCAGGGGACCATTGAAAGTGCTGCGAACGGACTGCGTGCCGACACCTGTTACGGTGACAGTTTCGATACCGTGACCTTCACTGTCAATGTCCAGTCTGATTTTGTCACCAACTGATATATTGGCAACTGAGGATACCTTGATGTTTCTATCGCCGGCTTTTGCGTCCATTGACAGCCAGGCTTGTGTGCCAGGCTTGCCAACACTTGTGATTGTGACCACCTCATATTTCTCAATAGCCTGTGCAACAGCCGGGTAGGTAGCACCATAACCGATGGCCATTTTCTGTCCCACTTCGAAACCATTTACGCTTGTAACAGGAATATTGTCAGAACCTTCAGGAATAGTGATTACCGGTCCGTCGGGAAGGGGCTGCCACACTGTTGTTGAGCCTCTGGGTCCTCCCCGGGGTCCGCCGACGAATGGTGAAGCTGGTGCCTCAGGTTGGGCAGGTACGGTTAAACTGACTATGGTGCGTTTCTCCACATCCGGACCCGAACCGATTTCAATCACATCTCCAACAGACATACCTTCTGAATTTCTTACATAAATTGTCGACTCTCCCTTTTTTGCGGGAACAGCCAGGCCCGAATTGGAGAGGCCTAAAAGATAAAAACCCCTGGCAGCAAGCAAGGTTCCGGACGGAATTTTGATTGATGAGAAGACCGGCATCTGGGCCGGATGGTGGGTGAGAGTCCAGTCTGAGATATCTGTTTCACTTTCACCTGCGTTATAAAGCTCTATAAATGTATTAGTTGAGTTAGCAGAAGAACCATCGCTTATGCGGAACTCATTAATCTTTACCGGATTGACGTTTCGTACTTTTTCAACAGCTGTTTCCGATTGAGTTTTGCCCGAAATGTTAGTCCACGAAGCAGTAGCAACAAGGTCCCCGTTGAAGATCCCGGATCCTGAAGTGATATTGAAGGTTGCACTCACGCTTGCACCTGGAGCGATCGGTTCAGTGAACTTCTTTGAAGTTTCGGTGGAGCCTGAAACCACAGATTCCCATCCACCTGGCATTATTATGCTCAGGGTGAGGTCATTAACAGGTGCACCGGTGGTATTTGTGAATCTCACAGTAGTGTTCTGCGTTGACGCGGGGGAGAATGTCTGAAGTCCTGACGGAGTGTTGATAACCTCTTCCGGGGCAATGCTCAGGCGTTGTACATCATACCTTGCGGCAACTATATTAGCCTGGATTTTCTGATATGTTTCCATAGTCGGAAAAGTGCCCGGTGCAGTCATTGCACCTTCGTAGAAAGTACCCTGGGACCCGACACTGTTGTCGCCTCCGTTTCCTAAGAGGATGGCTCCCTGCTTGCGCATCGGATCATAACTATTTCTGTCATTGATAATACGTGGTCCGTCGAACATGACTTTCAGATCACCCTGCTGTGCGTCGCCGCCCAAAGATCTCCAATGGTGCGGTTCGCCATCTGCAGTAGCGGTTACAAACCGCCAGGTGATTGCAGGCAGGTCGGGACAGTATTTATCGTTTGGAGAAGGATTGACACAACCCACCAGGTTGTTCTCCTGATCAGTCATGATCCAGGGACCTGGGGTCTGTCCACGGTACCAGGCAGTGGCGTTTCCGTAGTAGGTGGTTTCCATCGTACCGTCACCGTCGTCGCGGCTGTCGGTTTCAGCGTTGCCATAATCGAAACAGCAGCCTGAATTATAGTGGTGTCCGTTTATAACCCAGTATTGACCTTCAGCCTGATCGTCGACGGCTGTACCAACCGGGTCGTCGTCGCGGAGGCCCATGCCCGGTTCGATAAAGATACCGTAAACCTTGTGCCCCATGAGTGTAACCGGGGCCATGTCAGCGATCGGCAGGTTATTAAACCCACCCATGGCCGGACCGCTGAAGCCGCCGCGGGGTGCCTGTGTAAGATGATTGCCTTTCCCTGACTGGTCGTAAAGAATTGTGATCCAGCAGTATGTGTTGGCGCAGAATTTGTCCTGTGCGGCAGCATCGGCATATCCGCCCGGGTCGCCCTTACCTGACCGGACCACGCCTATATCCAGAGTCTTGCCGTCGGACTGGCGCATGACCTGGTATAAGGGGCCGTTATAGGACGAATACAATGCACGTGTGCTGCTGTGAGCAGCCACGCAGGGATTTCCAGCAGCGGCGTAGATATCACACGGACCTTCCGGTCTGGAGGAAGATTCATTGCACCCTGTTCCGGCCATTAGGATCACCAACATAATCGTAACAGGCATTATGAGCGCAAGGGAAACAACGATTACAAAACGACTTTTCTTTTTCATTGTGGTTCCAGATTAGTTTACTAGCATATCTTATTAACAAAACGTCAAAGGTACAAGCTCATACAGACTACGACGCCAGTTTTAAAACTCGAAATCCTCGCTAAGCGCCGACCTTTACAAATTACATCAGTATACCCGCCAGACTGGCTGAAATATAAGAGGCCATCGTTCCGCAGATCATCGCCTTGAATCCCAGTCGGGCCAGATCGGCCTTTCGTGCTGGAACCATCGCCCCTATTCCTCCAAGCTGAATGGCGATGGAGCTGAAATTGGCAAATCCGCAAAGGGCAAAACTTGCTATTACTATTGATTTCGGACTGAGTGCACCCTGATGTATCATCGGAGCCAGATCTGAATAAGCAACAAACTCATTGATAACCATTTTGGTTCCCATCAATGAACCCACATCAAATGATTCTGCCACCGGAACACCCATTACAATGGCAAACAGCGAAAAGAAAGCCCCGAATACATCCTTAAGCCTTAAACTGTTTACATCAAGTCCGATGAAATCGAGTGACAGTCCGGTCCATCCAAGGAAAAGACCGAAATATCCAAGAAGAGCGTCTACCAGTGCCACAAGGGCGATCACGCCGATCAGCATGGCAATCACGTTAATCGAAATGGCCATCCCGTCGCTTGCCCCATGTGAAATGGCATCCATTATATTGGTTTGTTCCTTTTTCACTTCAATCTTGACAACTCCCTTGGTTTCGGATTCCTGAGTTTCGGGGAACACAATTTTTGATATTACCAGAGCCCCGGGAGCCGCCATCAGGCTGGCAGCAAGAAGATAAGATGCAGGAACCCCCATTGAAATATAGACCGCCATTACACCTCCCGCTATGCAAGCCATGCTTCCGGTCATCGAGGCAAGAAGCTCCGACATGGTCATTCCCGACAGATAAGGCCTTATCATGATCTGCGCCTCTACCTGGCCGACAAATGCACTCGCCACATTCGACAGCGCTTCACTTCCGCTCACTCTCATCACCCAGTGCATGAAGCGGGCAAGTACGGCAACAATCCTTTGCATTATCCCGACATGATAGGCCATAGCGACCAGGACACAAACAAAGATTATGGTGGGAAGGAGAGTGAACAGAAATACACCTGCACTGACAATCGTAGGAGGCAATATCTCCGAAACCTTTGTCAGATCGCCAAAAACAAAAAGACCCCCTTCCTGTGAAAAGTCAAGCAATTTATTGATGACCTTGCCAAGCCACGCAAAAATATCCTGACCTACCGGCACCTTGAGGATAAAAATTGCAAGCGCAAGCTGAAGCAAAAGTCCTGTGATTACCAGCCTGAGATTAATGGCTTTTCTGTTGTTCGACCACAGAAATGCCAGTCCGAGAATTATGATGATTCCAATAATACCGGTGAATCGTGACATGCAGGAATGAATTAGTTTAGAGTCTGACTCAAACCTACATTTTTTTTTTATTAAATGATAACCCTGACCGGAAAAAGATGCTAAGTGTAAACAGCAATCTGGCCCTTGCGCGGAACTGCCCTGTAGAGGATCTTTGCATCGGCCTTTGGCAGTCTGATCTTTATGAAGGGATGATATTCGGGAACCCGGAGCATGGCTAAACTCTTAATGTAACTCCATGTTGTCCTGAACCGGTCCCTGAGGTCAAAGAAGAATAACTGACGACGGTCGCTTTTCAGCGTGTCGGTGGTTTGATAAACATAAATCCTGATTCCGTTGTCCATTGCCAGGATATAATTGACAGGCTCATAATCGGAAGTGTCGGGAATAATATCAGGTTTGAATTCACTTGTATCTTTTGGTGCCATTTTGATCATCAGCGGTTCCTTCTTTATGGTTGCCAGGTCGCTTACAATGTTCATCGGTGAGGCCAACATCGACGAAATTGCATAATCATCCGTTCTTCGAAGTATTCCGCTAATCCTGTAACTGTTGATCCTGACAGAATGCACCGTGACACCGCTTATTTCAAGGTTAGCGGTGCTGTCGGAAAGATTAAGCGTCATATAGACCGAATCCGTTTCAGCCATACTTGTTCTGGCCTGAAGATATGACTTCTCCTTAAGCAAGGCCATATAGGATGAATCTCTGTACAACCGTTCATCAATCTTGTTCTCTGAAGATTCTTCGGGACCATACTTTTGCCGGATATCTTCCAGCTTCCTTCCCGGAGCCATCAGCGACATGATTGTGAACAATCCCAGGATCACCGCTATGATCACCCCCGATGAGATAAGTTTATTCTTTCTTGTTTTCATTACGGCCTCCTCATTTTTGTCTTCCATATTTCTGCCTTTTATGAAATCAGAAAATGTAAACCTTCGAACCTATGGCGAGAGAATTGTAAATGGCTTTCAGGTCCTCGTCATTAAGCCTGATGCAGCCATGTGTAACGGGCATCCCGAGAAAACGCTTGTAAAGCGTTCCATGAATCAGGTAACCGTCGCCGATGCTGAGTGCA
>JAFGXK010000127.1 GCA_016936695.1 Bacteroidales bacterium
GCCATTTAATATAGAAAGGCACTCTCACTCCCCCTTCATCTACTGATCCCTTTCTTCCCTTCATGCCTCCGTTGTAGCGATCGGTATTGGGTCCATTGTCAGAGAAGAAAATTACAATCGTGTTCTCAGCAATATTCAGTTCCTCAAGTTTTTCAAGCAAACGGCTGATATTATCATCCATGTTCTCCACCATCCCATACACACTGGAGAGTGTTGAATCGAGTCCGGCCTGTCTGTATTTGCTGAAATATTTTTCGGGGACCTGAAAGGGTGAGTGAGGAACATTAAATGACACGTAACATAAAAAAGGGTTTTCCCTGTTTCGTTCAATGAATTCAACAGCCTGATCGTTAAAATAATCACTCGTATATCCCGACGATTGTTTTTCTTCATCGTTATGGAGGAACCAGGCATCGAAGTAATATCCCAGATGCCCGACTGGAAATCCGACGAATTCATCAAAGCCCTGCCTGTTGGGATGCTGGGGGAAATACCGCCCGTTGTGCCATTTACCGAAACATCCGCTTGTATAGCCGTTATCTTTCAGCACTTCAGCTATGGTTACCTCATCGCTTCTCATATTTTCATAACCACGGGTGACCGATGAGACACCTGTCCTCAGGAAATATCGTCCTGTAAGCATCTCAGCCCTTGTTGGGGCGCTCAGCGGACAGACATAAAACCGGTCAAAGCTGAGGCTTTCCGATTTTAGTCTGTTAAGGACCGGCGTCGAAATTTTGTCGTTACCGTTTACATTAATATCTCCCCAGCCCATATCGTCGGCAAGGATGACAACAATATTAGGATTGGAATTATTTGCCAAATTACTGCACGAAAGTGAAGCAACTGCAAGACCTGTCAGGTATATGGGTGCCAAACTCTTTCCTTTGATCATTTCTGGTTATTTGAGTGGTTTGTACTGAGGGTTAGGGACAGGCATTGCTGCATTAACCCTTTTACGCCATTCGATAAGCAATTTATGCAATTCTGTTGTTTTCTGTACCATAAGATTTGAAAGGTCTGCCGATTCCGAAACATCATCCCTGAGGTTAAACAACTCAGTTTTTCCGGTTTCGTAATTTTCTACCAGCTTAAAATCCCCTTTCCTTATGGCACCTGATGGCCTGCCCATCTGGTTTGAAAAGTGAGGATAATGCCAGTAGAGGGGACGGTCAGAGACAGAGTCGGCCGTTCCTTTAATCAATGGCAAGATGCTTATCCCGTCCACATTCGCAGGCATTGACTTAATACCTGCTATCTGACAAAGGGTTGGAAGGTAGTCGATTGAGGAAAAGTAAGCTTCTGATAATGATCCCGGATTAATTTTGCCCGGCCAGCTCATTATTGCAGGTACCCTTATGCCTCCCTCATAAACATGTCCTTTCCATTTTCTAAGGGGCAGGTTCGATGTCGGAGTCGGGCCAAGCTCGTCCAGTCCCAGTCCGCCATTATCTGAAGTAAAAATTATAAGGGTATTTTCGAAGATTCCGTTTTGCTTAAGTGTTTCTACAATTCTTCCAACCCCGTCGTCAATGCTTTCAACCATCGCCGCGTAGTAGGGATTGAACTTTTCTTCCGACTGTCCGTATTTTCGGAAATACTTCATCATTTTATCTGGCCTTGGCACTATAATCACATGGGGTGCGGAATATGCAAGATAAAGAAAGAAGGGATTGCCTCTGTTCCTTAAGATAAACTCTACCCCGTAATCCGTAAGCTTGTCAGTAAGATATTCTGTCCCTTTGTCGGTGAATTCCTTATTATAGGAATCCTCATAAATTGAATAATTATAGTAATCGAGTCCGTTTTTACCGATCATTCTTGAATAATCAAATCCCTGGTTCCATGGTGCAATGGAGTCGTAACTCCCGAGATGCCATTTGCCAGCCATTCCGGTAGAATAACCTGAACCTCTCAGCAACTCTGCAATTGTTATTTCCCTGGATTCCAGATATGGTTTCCATGGTGCAGGAAGAACAGGAGAAGAGGCATCCGTTCTGTTTCCTGCTATGAAATTTGTCAACTGAAGTCGGGCCGGATATCTCCCTGTTATTATTGATGCTCTTGTGGGTGAGCTTACAGGGCAGGCAGCATAAGCCTGGGTGAATAGGATCCCTCTTTTTGCAAGTGAATCAATATTGGGAGTCTCTGCAAATTTATTCCCGTAACAGCCGAGGTCCTTCCAACCGAGGTCATCCGTAAGGATAAAAACGATATTGGGTTTTTGCTGGGCTGGTGCCGCACCGCCAAGCAGTAAAAGGGGCATTATTCCTGCTAATGTCTTCATGATTTTAAGCCTGGATTATTAATACTTTTACCTTGTCTTTTGTCTCAACCGGATTAATCTTTATCGCTCCAGGGGGACAAATAACTGCACAGGCACCGCATCCTGTACACAGCTCAGGGTCGATAACCGGCAGAGCCTCCTTGCCTATTTCTCCCGTACCAATGGCAAGCGCATCGTACCTGCACGAAATCTGGCACCTGTTGCATTCACGGTTGTCCGACAACCAGCATTTATCAAGTTCTATCTCTGCCTTGCCCATGATTATCTGCTTCTTGTCCTTAGTATCGAACAGGGATATGCTTCCTGAAGGGCATACCATGCTGCACAGGTTGCAATCCTCGAGGCAATAGCCTTTATTGAACCTCACCTCGGGTGTCATGAAAGATATAAGCCGGGAAGTATTGATATCATGAAAGAGGATCTTTGTAGGGCACGATCTTATGCAATTGCCGCAGCGGATGCAGAGCGTGTTGAATGTATCTTCAGGCACAGAACCGGGAGGTCTGATTAATGGTTTGCCGTAAGGGTTTATTTGTTTTGGCAGAAATAATCCTGCAGCAAGACCAGCACCGGCAGAGATTAAATAACGTCTGCCTGCTGAAAAGCCCCGTTTCGATTCATTTTCATCGCTGAATAATGAGTGAACATTACTTCTCAGATCCCAGGCTATGTTCTGAAGGCCTCCAAGGGGGCAGAGTTTTGCGCACCATAGATTTGGAAAGAAATAATGAAGTGCTAGCAGAAGAGGAAATCCTGCCAGGGCAAGTATGCCAGCAAGTTCAGAATTTCCGGCCAGAGATGTAAAGAATCCATGAAAAAGGGCCAGGGGATCAAGGAGAATAAAAAGAGGCAGGCCTGCTGCAGCAGATGTAATTGAAATCAGGGCTATCCACTGGCTGATATCCGGGATTTTTTTGAGACAGGATGCTTTTAAAGGCGATACCCGGGAAATAGTATCGCAGGTGTAACCGACGGGACAGAGATAAACACAGAAAAACCGCTTTTTAAGAAAGGCTGTAACCAGGACTGCCAAAGCAACAGTGTTAAGAAAAATAAAACCCTTGAGGGTCAGCACAGCATTAAACATGATAAAAGGACTTAACCACAGATAGAAACCAGTGAATATTCCCCACGTCAAAGGAAGGGCAAGCAACGTGGCAAGCAGGGTTGATATCAAGCGTATACCTGCCGGACCGGTTCTGATTTTTATCCGAGCCATACGCCTTGTTCAGAGAGAAGGTTTTTCAGTTCTTTCGTATTAACTTCCCGGGCACTTATTCCTTTTTTTGAAGCAATGGCAGCAGCGGCACCTGCTCCGTGGCCGGTAACCAGACAGGTTCCTATAATGCGTGTATCTTCAACAAGGTCTCTTTCGAAGCAGAAGCAACGACCCGCAACAATAAGGTTTTCTGTACTTCGGGGAAGCAATGAGCGGTAAGGTATCTGCCAGTAAGGCCTCTCTTCAGGTTTTACAGCCCTGCCTTTGTACATCATCGTTGTCCATGCACCGCTTATTCCTATCACATCGGGGAAAGCCTTAAAAGTCATTGTGTCTTCAAGTGTCAGCCTGTATTCACCTTCGAGAATACGCGACATCCTTACTCCCATCTGTGAAGCTGTATCAACCAGGAAAACCTCTTCAAATCCCGGAGTGGAACGTATTCTCTGAGTCTTCTCCCAGATCTCCTTACGATAATCCATCTGGAGTTTCGACAGGTTCAGCACATCTACCCCGTTCTGATCGCGACGTCCCTGCATGTTGACCCAGTTAACGCTTTTGACAGGTGTGGGGCTTCCCAGATCAAGGCCGTCGGGAAGCGCTGAAGGATCCTTTATCCTGTCAATATTCCCGAGTCTGTGAACAAGCCCGATATGGTAGTTCATCATGTCGTATTGTTCACCTGCAAAGTGATAGATGTCCCCGTCGCCGGTACAGTCAACCACTATTTTTGCAAGTATAGCCATCCGGCCCGATTTGCTTTCAATAAACACCCCTTTGATGACATTCTCTTCCATTATTGCTCCTGTTGCCCAGGCATGGTATAGCATTTTGACTCCCGATTCACTTATCATCTCATCCAGAACATATTTGGCTGCTTCCGGATCGACAACTGGATTTACCTCGGATATTGACATGCCGAGGTCTTTCAATCGTTGGGCCATCTCTCCTCCAATACCAAATATGACCTGTTTTCTGCGGTTCCGCCTGTCAACTGCATGGGTCGAGAGAAGCGGCAGTACAAGGCCGCCTGTCCACAGGCCACCCAGATGGTTATACCTTTCAACGAGCCAGGTTTCGGCGCCAGCCCTGCTTGCAGCGATAGCCGCTGCGGTTCCTGCCGGACCGCCGCCAACAACAAGAACATCTGTCTCAGCAAGGACAGGTATCTGCCGGGCAGGTTCTGATATTGTCCTGCCTGTCAAACCCGCTGAAGCAGATCCAGGAACAGGCTGTTTCTCAGGCGACTGAATGTAACTGTCCCTCCTGCAGCCTAATCCAAGGCTCATACTGCCTCCTGCTATAAGCGCTCTGGTAAGAAAGTCTCTTCTTTTCATAGTTCAAGGTATATCAGGTAAAATCAAAAGTCTCCTCTCCGTGGTTCTCTGTGTCCTCTGCGGTAAACTTTTATCACCACATTGAACACAGTGGTCCAATCAGACAATTAATCCAGGTTTTCAATCCATAGTATCAGCAAAATATTTCTTAAGTATGTATTCAGGCTGCCATTTATCCGGCCTGCGCACCAGTAAAGTATGATCATATTCCATCGGGAGTATTTCCGGAGCCGTGAGCTGAATAGTATCATTAGCGGCAATCTGCCATGCAAGTAATTCATTCATAAGTAATTCATAATTTGATCTATACATGGAATCGGATGAGAGATTATTTAATTCAAGCGGATCTTTCTCAAGGTCGAAGAGTTGTGAATAATTCCTTTCCGGGTATCTGATCAGCTTCCATTTATCGCTTCTGACAGCCCTGACAGTGTTCCTGTATGCAGTAAAGAGAGTTTTCCGGATATGATCTGATTCACCTGTAATAATGGGCATAAGGCTCTTACCATCAATGTTTACTGGCAAAGATACTGAGCATAATTCCGAAAGGGTTGGAAAAAGATCGAACAGGTAAACCAGGGCATCCGATATCTCCCCTTCCGGTATTCCAGGGCCGGCAATTATAAGAGGAACTTTCATACTGTGCTCATAAAGATTCTGCTTGCCAAGGAGTCCGTGGCTCCCGATCGCAAGACCGTTATCAGCAGCAAATACAATTATGGTATTGCTGCATAGTCCGTTATCTTTAAGAGACTGAATAATGTCCCCCACCCTCTCATCGAGATGAGTAATAAGTCCATAATAGTCTGAAAGTGCTTCTCTGATTATTTCCGGTGTACGTGGCCACGGGGAGAGATTCTCATCCCTCACAGTCAGATCGTCGAAAGCGAAAGGGTGGAGCGGCAGGAAATTTCCGGGAAGGGGTATTGAATCGGGGTTATACCGGCCTATAAAATCGTGTCGTGGTGAATAGGGATCATGAGGGGCTGTGAAAGCAACATAACAGAAGAATGGAGCCTCTCTTTTACCAGTGGGATAGCTGGTTATGAATTCAATAGCGGCATCGGCAAAGATATCCGTCGAGAAACCATCTTTTGTTGAAGGATAGAGTTTTCCATCGGCTCCAATATCATTACAGGGAACATTGAAATGATTAGCCATCCCTCCCAGAAATACACTTTTCCCTTTTTGAAAAGAGGCTTCAAAAGCGCTCTTTTCATTGTGCCATTTGCCTGTTCCGAAAGTCAGATATCCATGAGAGGCAAAATGCATGGGCATTGTAGACACTCCTGCAAGCCTGTCATATACATTAAAGAGGTATTTTCCGCTTAACATCATTGCACGGCTGGGTGCCGATATCGCCCCATGATGTCCGCCCATTACGTAGCTGTTTGAGAATCTGAGCCCAGCTTCAGCAAGACCATCTAAGTAAGGTGTTTGGATAAAACTGTTACCATAAGAGCCTAGTGCATCAGCCCGGAGGTCATCTGCAAGAATGAACAGGATATTCGGTTTAACTGTATCATCGGTGCATGAGTTTGTCAGTGTAAGTACTGAAAGGCTAAATGTACATCCTTTCAGGAAGAGGCTTTTTGCTGGAGTCATAATTCCGGTGATCTTTTTGTGAAACTCTCATCATGAACCACGTTACCATCAACGTCGCAATGCATAAGTTTAATAGTAACTGAATCATCGCTGCCGAATACGTTTCCTCTCAGGTACCCTCCTTTTACTCTGAGAAACCTGTGCTCACTTGCATCAGGTCGCAGGAAACCGGGGCCTGTCCGGTTCATCTCAGGTACGGCTGTAAGCCTGGTCCAGATAACAACTGAATTCTGGTCGGCCCACCCGTTATGGATCCCGTTTCCGAAAAATGGCCCCTCCGGTTTATTTTTGCAGGAAGGAGTTAATAAAAACAGAGAAATTATAACAATCAAATGGTTTCTCATGGGAATTATATTTAATAACTCTGTATATGGTTACTTAATTCTTTCAATTTCAACCCACAATGGTAAAATTCTTCTATTGCCATAAAGGTAGAACGGAGTAAAATCGCACCTGACAGAGTTAATAAAAACATTTTTCATCTCCAGAAAGCTGGCGTCAGGAATATCATTTTTAATCTGGTTTATCACCGACCCTGTTTCGACCATCATGCGTCCTCCTCCAGGTAATGGCTTTAAAAACCTGAAACTCATATTATACGTTCCTTCACTGATAGTAACCCGCCATGTACCGTAGGCTTCTTCCTGTTCCCACACTCCCCACTGACCGTCAGCGTCATTCCTGTTCAGAATGACCGGGTTCTCATTTGCAGTTCCTACGTTTATATACTGTTTTTCAGTCATATTGACTGATGTTACAAGCTCCCGGAAATTTCTGTCAAGTTGAGCCTTAAGCTCTGCGGCAACCTGAGGCTGATCAGCCACAATGTTCCTCCGCTCGTAAGGATCTGTCTTTATATCAAAAAGTTCAAACATACCTGATATGGCATTATAACCGATGTTACCGACCAGCCTGTATCTCCCTATTTGCAGAGCGATATTATTATAAAGCTCAGGCGAGTGCCTTGTCCAGTAAAAGAATAGGGATCTCTTACTTAATTCACTTAATTCACTTCGGGTGCCAGTGATCAGAGGTTTAATATCTATGCCGTCTATTTTCCTGTCGCCAGGGAGTGAAGCTTCACAGAATGATGCTATTGTTGGCAGAAGGTCAATATGGGCAACTGCTTCCTGAATCTCCTTAATTCCTTTTCCAGCACCCGGGTGTCTTATCAATAAAGGAACTCTGACGCCACCCCTGTAAACAGAGCCTTTCAATCCGCGCATCCCTGCAATATAGCGCCGCTGCTGAGGGCCGTTATCGGTCATAAAAATCACTACTGTACTATCACTGATGCCAAGATCGTCGAGTTTTTTCAGTACCCTGGAAATATTATCATCGATATTTGACATCATAGCATAGACCTTCCTTGCATCCTCCTTATCCTTCTCACTCATCTCCGGGAAAGGTCTGATATCGTTTTCAAATCCGAGGGAAGGGTCAATATCCCTGTACATATTATAATAGTTTTCCGGAACCTGCAGGGGAGTATGGGGGGCATTGAAAGCCAGGTAGCAGAAGAAGGGGCTGGAAGTGTTCCGTTCAATGAATCTGATAGCCTGATCAGTAAAAATATCAGAGCAATAGCCTGAATATGATTCCCTCAATCCGTTATGCCAGAGTACGGGATTGAAATAGCTGCTGTCGCCCCTTAAATATGTTGTAATATCTCCGGGCTGACCCATTCCTCCTCCCAGGTGCATAAGCGATTCATCGAAACCCTGATCGACCGGACGGCAGGGATAGTTATCGCCAAGGTGCCATTTCCCGAATTGTCCGGTAGCGTAACCGGCTCCCTTAAGGACCTCAGCAATTGTTACTTCCGACGATGCCATTATTGCACCGCCGTTATTGGTATCCCTTACACCAGTTCGTAATGAATATCTGCCGGTCATAAGGCTTGATCGTGTTGGTGCAGAGACTGGGCTGACATAGAAGTTATTGAACTTTATGCTCTCAGCGGCCAATTTGTCGAGACATGGTGTCTTTACATGAGGATTGCCTGCAAAGCCGAAATCGCCATAGCCCTGGTCGTCAGTAAGTATAAGTACAACATTGGGATGTTTTGGAGCCTGCCCGTATGTCATTGAGATTAACGATAATCCTGCCAACATGAAGCCTGCCCTGAAATAACCTTGCCTGCAGTTGAAATCCATCATATTTTTATTCTTGTTTAAGTTTCCTGAAATGGCGGAAAATCACAGGTATCCACATCGGCACTTCCTTCATGTAGGACCTGTATTCTTCACCAAAATGCTCAAGAAGGATCTTCTCTTCGTAACGGGAAATCTTATACAGGAAAATTGTTGAAAGTACCCAGACAACCATCGAAGCTATTGACAGTGAGAAGCAGATCAATCCCAGATATAACAGGACCTCTCCCAGATATACAGGGTGCCTTACAATTGAAAAGACACCTTTTCGTATTACCTCAGGCTTCTCCCTGACCTCATCAAATACCGTCCTCATTCCGTAAAATGAAAGTAATCCGGCTGCAATCAATACGATTGTTCCTGCAGAGACTCTGATCGCATTAGGGACATAATCATTCAGAAATGTAGAGAATCTGAAAAAGAAAGAATCTGCTACATAGACTGAAGCAAACAATATCCCAAACAGAGCCTGGCCAGCATCACCTGTTACATGCTCACCGATGAGATCCGGTCTTCCTTTATGTTTCTTTGTTTCCATTATATTTTGCCATTTTTAGTTTTTTTTGCCTGTTCCGTTCTGAAGCCATATATCAATCCTGGGAGCATCTCCATCGTATGGTTTCCCGAGAATGTCAAGATCCCCGTCACCATCCACATCAACAATCTCCGAATCGTGAAGATCAATACCCTTCGAAATGATCAAATCCCTGTTAAAATTGCCTTTGCCGTCCCCAAAAAGGATTCTGTTCACTGCTTCCTTATAACCACCAAGTGTCATTTCTGCATACCAGATATCATTGTTGCCGTCTCCGTCAAAATCTATGATTGCCAGCGAGTGTCCGTTTGTGACCTTCGGCACGATCTCTTTTTTTATCCATGTATTTTTTTGATATTCATACATAAACATAGGAGCAACACCGTCTCCAACCACCAATA
>JAFGXK010000128.1 GCA_016936695.1 Bacteroidales bacterium
GGTGTATCTTTTTAATTTATAAATTATTATGTCAGAGAGAGAGAGGGTAATTCAGGTAAATATCGAAGAAGAGATGAAGTCGGCATACATCGACTATTCAATGTCGGTTATAGTGTCGAGGGCATTGCCTGATGTAAGGGACGGGCTCAAGCCGGTTCACCGGCGAGTGCTTTTCGGGATGTCGGAACTTGGCGTACTTTCGAACCGGCCATATAAGAAATCGGCAAGAATAGTGGGAGAGGTGCTCGGTAAATACCATCCCCATGGTGATTCATCGGTGTATGATGCCATGGTGAGGATGGCTCAGGACTGGTCGTTGCGTTATCCCCTTGTTGAAGGTCAGGGTAACTTCGGCTCGATCGACGGCGACAGTCCGGCCGCAATGAGGTATACGGAAGCAAGGCTGAAAAAAATAGCGGAAGAGACTCTGTCAGATATAGACAAGGAGACAGTCGACTTCCAGCCTAATTTTGATGACTCACTCAGTGAACCGATTGTCCTTCCGACAAGAATACCTATTCTTCTTGTCAATGGTGCATCGGGAATTGCAGTAGGTATGGCAACCAACATGCCCCCGCACAACCTGTCGGAAATTATCGACGCCACTATAGCGTTTATCGACAACAATGAGATCACCACAGCTGAGCTTCATAAATACGTAAAGGGTCCTGATTTCCCGACCGGGGGGATCATCTACGGCGAACAGGGAATAAAGGATGCTTTTGAAACCGGGAGGGGAAGGATCGTACTGAGGGGAAAAACCGAAATAGAGTTGACTCATTCAGGCCGCGAATGCATCATTGTCAGGGAGATACCTTATATGGTGAACAAGGCGGAAATGATACGCAGAATAGCAGACCTCATAAACGACAAGAGGCTTGAAGGTATCTCTTACATCAATGATGAATCGGACCGCAACGGAATGCGCGTTGTAATAATTCTGAAAAAAGATGCAAGCTCAAGCGTGGTACTCAATAATCTTTACAAACTCTCTTCGCTGCAGACATCCTTCAATGTAAATAATGTAGCATTGGTAAGAGGCAGGCCCAGGATTCTGAACCTGAAAGATCTTATCGACCACTTTGTAAAACACCGTCACCAGGTTGTGATCAGGAGGAGCAGATATGATCTGAGCCAGGCTGAAAAAAGGGCACATATACTTGAAGGACTGATTATTGCAAGCGATAATATCGACGAGGTAATAGCCATAATCAAATCATCAAGGAATCCGGATGATGCCAGGGAAAGACTCATGGAACGTTTCATCCTGTCGGAAGTTCAGGCAAGGGCCATAGTCGAAATGAGGCTGAGACAGCTTACCGGACTTGAACAGGAGAAACTCAGGGATGAATATAAGGAAGTGATGACTCTTATCGATTACCTTAAGAGCGTTCTTGAAAGCGAGGAACTTCAGATGAAAATAATCAAGGATGAGCTTATTGAAGTAAAGGAAAAATACGGAGATGAAAGGCGAACAGAAATAATTCCTGATGCCGGGGAATTCAATCCTGAAGACTTCTATGCCGACGATGAAATGGTAATTACGATTTCACATCTGGGTTATATAAAGAGGACTCCTCTTACCGAATTCAGGCGCCAGAACAGGGGCGGCACCGGTGCAAAGGGAGGTTCGACAAGGGACGAGGACTTCATCGAGCATCTCTATATCGCAACGATGCACAATACAATGCTCTTCTTCACAAAGAACGGCAAATGCTACTGGATGAAAGTGTACAATATACCAGAAGGCTCAAGAACATCCAAGGGAAGGGCCATGCAGAACATGATAAACATCGAACCTGACGACAGCGTGATGGCATATATCAAGGTAAAAAACCTTAATGATCCCGAATATATTAACAATAACTTCATCGTTCTCTGCACAAAAAAGGGTATAATAAAGAAGACTTCGCTTGAAGCTTACTCGCGACCCAGGACTAACGGAGTGAATGCGATAACAGTCAGGGACGGGGACGAACTTCTGGAAGCTAAAATGACCAACGGCAAACACCAGATTATGATGGCTGTGAAATCGGGGAGGGCGATCAGATTTCCTGAGGAATCGGTCAGGCCCATGGGAAGAACTGCATCCGGAGTCAGGGGAATAAGGCTTGCAGATGAAGAAACCGATATTGTTGTGGGAATGATCACCATCGAGAACGGAGAAAAAAACGTGCTGGTGGTATCCGAAAATGGCTACGGCAAAAGGTCAGATATTGAGGACTACCGCATTACCAACAGGGGAGGAAAAGGAGTCAGAACAATTAATATAACCGATAAGACCGGATCGCTGATAGCCCTGAAAGATGTAACCGACAGCGACGACCTGATGATAATCACCCAGTTCGGAAACATACTCAGAAGCTCGGTTTCGGCTCTCAGGCTAATGGGAAGAGCAACGCAGGGAGTGCGTTTAATAAACCTCAGGGAGACAGACATCATAGCATCCGTTGCCACAGTGGCAATAAATGATGAACCAGAAGATACTGATAAAGAAGACATTGCAAATAATAATGAAAATATTGAGGAATTTGGCAAAGAATTTGAAGATTAATAAGTAATGTTTTAAATTTGAAAAGTTTTTTAAGGACAATTAATTAAACAAAAGCGATAATTATGAAAAAGGTTTTTCTGCTGCTTGCAGTTATTTCTATCTCCGTTGCTACATTTGCCCAGAAGGGTAAAGTAACGAGCGCCCTCACGTTGATCGAGCAGGGATCTCTTGACAAGGCCAAAGAAGCACTTGATCAGGCAATGACACATCCCAAATCGATGAACTGGTTCAATACTTACTTTGCCAAGGGTAAACTTGCTCAAGCCGTTTTCAAATCGGACAATCCGACATTCAAGGCATACTATACTGATCCCCTGGGCGATGCTTATACCGCATATGAGAAATCAATGGAGCTTGATCCAAAGGGAGGCGCTAAAAAGAAGATCATTACAGGCATGGTTTACAACTCGCTTGCTCTCGACCTCTACTCACAGGGTGGACAACAGTTCGAGGCTGGGGATTATGCAGGTGCCCTGAAATCATTCGAAACCCAGATCGCTATCACTGAAAGCGATAATTATGTAGGTGTTACAGATACGGGAATGTATTACAATGCCGGATTGGCCGCTATGAATGCGAAAGATCACCAGAAAGCGATTAAGTATTTCGAAAAATGCGCCGAAATGCAATACCAGGGTATCAATCCCTACTTCCAGATATCTCAGAACTATCTTGAAATGGGAGATACAGTAAAGGCTGAGACTATACTTGTTGACCTGCGCAATAAATACTCAGATGACAAGAATGTCACGCTTCAGCTAATTGACCTTTATATCAAAGCCGGTAAGAACGAGGAAGCTCTTGAAAACCTTGGAATTGCCAGGGCAAATGATCCCGATAATTACAGCCTGCATTTTGCTGAAGGTATTATCTACCTGAACGAAGACAGATTCGATGAGGCAATAGAAAGACTTACAAAATCAATCGAGCTAAAATCTGATTTCTACGACAGCCAGTACGGACTTGGGGCTTCATATATCAACAAGGCTTCAGATATGTTCGCCAAGGCTAATGACATAATGGATGTCAACGAATACAACAAGGCTATTGATGAAGCAATGGCTATATTTGCAAAAGCTCTTCCTTACATGGAGAAAGCCAATGAATTGAAACCTGATGATATCTTCGCTCTGCGGAGCCTCAGGGAA
Source organism: Bacteroidales bacterium (assembly GCA_016936695.1). GTDB lineage: Bacteria > Bacteroidota > Bacteroidia > Bacteroidales > VadinHA17 > LD21. The sequence continues at coordinate 3,703 of JAFGXK010000128.1, forward strand.
CTTTACTACAGGCTCAAGATGACTGAAAAATATGATGCCGTTAAGGCCAAACTTGACACGTTAGAACAGCAGTAATCCCAAAAAGATAAGTTGCTGTAAAATATTGGGAAGAGCCTTTCCGTTAAACGGAGAGGCTTTTCTCTTTTATTCCATAACCTCACGAAAATTCCCGATCATGAATAAAATTCTCTGCTCTTTCCTTTTGTTCCTCATTCTCTTCCCGGCCGCTTGTACCAAACATGATGATCCCGAACTGGAAGAACCGGGTAAGGTTATTGTCCTGATGTATCACAGGATTGTGAAAGGGGAGGCCACCAACCTGTATGAGAGGAGTCTGGAAAATCTTGAAGCCGATCTTATGTATCTTAACAGTAACAATATTAAGGTAATCAGCTTTGCAGACCTGGGTGAATTCAGTGAACAGGGATCAATACCTGAGGGAAATTATGCAATCATAACCTTTGACGATGGCGACAGTTCATGGTATACTCTTGTACGTCAGCTACTTATAGATCATAATATGAAAGCCACATTCTTTCTTTGGACATATATGATAGGAAGCGATTCATTCATCACTTGGGAAGAGGTCGAAAATATGAGCAATTATATGGTTAAGGGAGGCGAAAGGCCATTTACATTCGGATCACATTCATATTCACATTCATTTCTTTACGATAACAGAAGCAGATATGCCACCCTGGCTGAATATCAGAGTTTTCTTGATTATGAGCTGGGAAGGTCAAAGGAAATAATTGAACAGCATACACCCGGAGATGTTGATGTGTTTTCGCTTCCTTACGGTAATGGTGCAGGCGATGAAGAAATAATAGCAGCAGCAGAGAGAAACGGATACAAATTCATACGCACCTCAATATGGTCGGCCATTGACAATACAAATCTTGATCTGATGATTATCCCAAGTCTGCCGATGCTTGATGCGTCAGAACCAGACTTGATAGGATACTACCTGGGCATTTCAGAAACCTATAATTAATACTTTACTTTATCTTATCGAACAAACAAACGGTAGGGGAAACCATATAATCATTTTTCCTTGCAGAAAATTCAAATATATTCTATTTTACATAATATTAATTATAGGAAAGTTACTGGTTACTGGTTACTAGTTGCTGGTTGCTGGTTGCTGGTTGCTGGCTGCTGGTTAATGGTTGCTGGTTGATGGTTACTGGCTTTGCCTGCCATAGCTTTAGCGGAGGCGGGTTGCTGGATACTGGCTTTGCCCGCCATAGCTTTCTTCGATCACCGAAACGAAGTGAAGGTGGTAGCTGAGGCGTGTTGCTGGCTGCAGATTACTGATTACTGATTACTGACTGCCAACTGCCGAATTGGGCCCCTCCCCTTCCGAAACATCCAAAAAAAACGACCGTACAACTATATCGCATTGATAATATGCGTATTATCAATTGCAAATAATAGTCTACAGCCGTTACTCCTTAATTCCTTTACGCCTTTACGCCTTTACGCCTCTACGCCTTCCTCATCTCGTCCTTTAATCTCTGGATATGCCCGCGGCCTAGTCCCTTGACTTCACAACCAAGCTGGAAGTACCTCCTTATATTATCATCAGACAATATTCCGAAGCAATCAATTATGGCTGCGGGTCTTCCAATTCTTTTAACAACTTTATCGGGATCAAGGCCGAGATATGCCTTATGGGGTACTGCCAGTATGACTGCATCAGCATCCTTGAGGGCTTTATCGAGATTCTGCTGAACCTTGATTTCTTTCAGTTTTTCCTGGTTCCTGAAGAACCGGGCTTTGCTTTGTCCCACACCCGGGAAAGTGTCCTGCTGCTCAAACTCCCACCAGTGTTCAACATACGGATCGTGTACGCGTATTTCGGCGCCCATTTCAGTAAGCTTCCTTATAACTATTTCCGATCCGCTGTAGCGGGTATCACCAACATCTTCACGGTATGCTGCTCCAAGAACCAGAACTTCAGCGCCTGCTATCGGCTGCCCCATATTCCTGAGCGCGTCGCGGGTGAGCTGACCTACATGAAGACCCCTGGTATCATTAATATCAATTGCCATCGGGGTAATTTTGAAGATATCATCCTCAAAACCAAGTATATGCTTATAGGCCCAGAGTCCCAGGCCGCCGTCCTTGGGAAGACAGTATCCTCCGATTCCGGGACCCGGAAATATCATGTTGCTGTGTGTCGGACGCACCTTTATCGCTTTGATAACCTTTATGAGGTCGACGCCATTCCTTTCTGCAAAAAGGCTCCACTCATCCAGGAACGCCAGGATGGTTGCCCGGTAGCTGTTCTCGACTATCTTGGCAGTCTCCGATTCAATGGGCCTGTCCATGACAGTCAAAGGAAATTTTTCAGTATTAAGTACTTCCGTCAGGAATTTCTCAACCCTGTGTCTTGCTATTTCATTAATTCCGCTGCATACTCTCCAGAAATCGCGGATGCTGGCCACATAATTCTTGCCCGGCATCACTCTCTCGTAGCTGTGCGCAAGAAGCGGATCGGTCTTGATACCTCTTTTCCTGAACACCTTCTTCATTATAGGATAAGCCACCTGTTCAGTTGTTCCGGGAGCCACTGTCGTTTCGATCAGTACAAGAGCTTCGGCCGGGATATGTTCTGCAATAACATGCAGTGAAGCTTCAAGGGCTGCCATATCAGTCTCGCCGGTACGAACATTCCCAAGTTCTTCTTTTATATAATCGCACTGCACATCAACTACAACCACATCGGCAAGCTTCAGAACATCATATGTATATGTTGCAATCAGAGTTTTCTTGTCGTTCACGCACCTTGCTATCATGGGATCCACTTCGGGGTCTTCAGCCTTAACCGGTGACACGCCCCGGTTCAGAAGGGGAATCTTCCAGTAGCTTCTCGGGCTTGGACGCTGCATGCCAATCACAAACTTAGAAGGGTTGCCCTTCTTGTCAACAGTGTCGGCAACGATGGCAGCCATGACTGCACCCACAAAGCCTACTCCCATCACCACAACGATCTCCCGCCCTTTGGCGCGTTCCTTATCAACACGTTTTTTGATGGTATCGAATTCCTTAACATAATCCTCAGGATTTGGCAGAGCGAATTTCTCTCCTGCCGGGCTTACTGAATACTTCTCACTCATATGGGTTAATTTGGTTCTGGTTTATTAATGGAAAAAATCTACATAACAGCCTGTATTCGTGAATAGACTGTCGATCTTCTATTACGGACAAAATATCAAGTTATTGTGCCTCCGCTCATAAAATTGAATCTGCACTTTCCCGTTTTCAAATAGTTTTTAGAACATCCCTTAAAAGTCCGTCGAAATCGAGAGCGTTATCGGGCCGGTGTGAAAAACCTAGAACCACAATAACAAGCTCACTTGAGGGCAAAATGAAAATCATCTGCCCGTCGTGCCCCTGGCATGAGTACATGTCTTCAGGGGCTGACGGATATTCGCGGCTCCTGTTAAGCCAGAAAAGAGCACCATACTGCCCCTCACTGGCAGATGCCGGAGTACGTGTATAATCAACCCACCCCTCGGGAAGTACTCTCTCGCCGCAGAAGATCCCGTCGTTAATGTAAAGCAGACCGAACCTGGCATAATCGCGTGCCGTAGCGTAAAGATATGATGAACCAACAAGGTCGCCCGAAGGGTCAACTTCAAAGACAGCATCGGTGATTCCTATCTTTTCAAGCAGGTTGTCATGAATAAAAGCATAACATGCGGTGTCACTGTCAAATTCATTGCTGATGAGGCTTGTAAGAATATTGGCAGTACCTGAGGAATATTTCCATTGAGTTCCTGCAGCATGTTCCATCGGTCTGGTAGCGGCAAATCTGCTCATGTCGCCATTGTCAAAAAGCATCAGGTTCACATCCGACCTGCTTCCGTAATCCTCGTTCCACTCAAGTCCGCTTTGCATCTGCAGAAGGTCATTGAGAGATATCCTGCTCCGTTCGTCATTTTTCCATTCCTCTATCTCTGCCGGCTCTGAAACATCCATTTTTCCCATCCCGGTAAGAACCCCGACAATGGCATTTGTAAAGCTCTTGGCCATTGACCAGCTGAGAAAGCGGGTGTCTTTTCCGAGTCCCTGCCTGTATTTCTCTGCCACTGGTATCCCTTTGTGGAGAACCACAAAAGCAAAAGGTATCCCTCCGTAAGCGGTGTCATACACAAGCTTCCTCGCAATTTCAGTCACTGCTGCCCTATCAATGCCTGTGTCGACGGTATCGGGCACTATATCTCCCAATGGCCATGCTGTGGTACCGGGTAGATAATCAGGATCAGTATCTGACGGGTATATCTCACTTCTGAGTTCCTCCTCCGAAGCATCCCTTACCAGGGTGGCACCGAATCCTTCCCTGTAAATAGCCTTTGATCGTCCCCAAAGAAACCTGCTAGTAACACTCTGCTCTTCCTGATCCAACTTATTACTGGTGAATTTTATAAAGGAAAAATTCAGATCAATATCCTCAATTTCCTTTGCATCCCTGCCTGAAATAAAGACATTCGAACACAGATTCTTTGCTGCATAACCCGTAATTATGGGCATAAGCGAATTAACATAGATTGCTCCTCCAACAAGGGCTAAACCAAAAAGCAACGCAATTCCATAAAACACTTTTTTTCCTGTCATGTTTCCGAATAGTTTTAAAACCCTAATCTATCATAAATTCGGCAAAAATTTATGAGGATGTAAAAATATAAGCCGATTTTATATCGATCTTTCTATCTTTAAAGATATTTGGCCACCCAAAAAAGTTTATCATGAACCGTATTCTTGTTGTGCTGCTCTCACTGATTGCCATGATATTTCTGACATGTTGCCCCGGCCGCAAGCCAGAACTTAAGGTATATGACCTGAAGTGTGAAAATCTCACAGATCCTCCTGGAACAGGAACCTCCGCTCCCAGGCTTGGCTGGAAGGTAATGTCATCCGTCAACGGGGATTCACATTTGGCTTACCAGGTTATCGCGGCCAGTGATAAGCATCTCCTCTCTGAAAAAAAAGCCGACCTCTGGAATTCAGGCAAAACAGAGTCTTCCGAAAATATCCTGATCAAATGGCAGGGTAAAGTGCTACTATCCGGATCGGTCTGTTACTGGAAAGTGAGGGTTTGGAACAAAGACGGTAAGGCGTCAGACTGGAGTGAAACTGCATCCTTCACCACTGGCCTGCTGAAAAATTCCGAATGGCAGGGCGACTATATCGGACTGAGCGACAGCTCTGAATACTGTGTAAGCCCGCAGATGAAGCGTGAATTTGAAATTGAAAAGCCGGCGGGCCGTTTTCTTTTACACGTCAATTCGCTTGGATATCACGAGGTATGGGTAAACGGTCTGAAAGCAGGTGAAAATGTCCTTGCTCCTGCCGTTTCACAATTTGATAAGCGTTCGCTTTCCATTACCTACGACATCACACCGCTGATCAAAAAGGGAAGCAATACTCTGATACTATGGACCGGACAGGGATGGTACAGCAAGGGGCTTCCGGGTGTGGATTGGAACGGTCCGCTGGTCAGAGCCCAGGTCGAAAGAATTAAAGGCATGGAAAGACAGGTTATTCTGTTTACCGATTCAACCTGGGTTGCCAGGGCAAGCGGTTATTCAACAATAGGTAATTGGCGGCCTCATCAGTTTGGGGGAGAACTGATTGACGGGTCCTTACTTTCTGACAACATAACGAATGGAAACCTCTCATGGCTTCCTGTTTCAATTGTAAAGTTACCCGAAAGAGAGGTAAGTCCTCAGACAACTGAAGCAAACAGGATCACAGACACTATAAAAGCCGTTTCGGTAACCAGAATAAACGACAGCACATGGCTTGCCGATATGGGAACCACTCTCACCGGTTGGTTCAGCATCAATTTCCGCTCGTTAAAACCACGACAGGAAATCTCCATCCTTTACAGCGATCACCTGGATAATGACGGGAAAACAGTAAATCAGGGACAAATTGACCGTTACATTGCCTCCGGAGCTGGAGAAGAGCGCTTCATCAATAAATTCAACTACCACGGCTTCAGGTATGCCATGATAACCAACCTCGCGGAAGAACCTTCAAGGGAGGATATTAGTGCCTATCTCATTCATACTGATTTCAGACAAGCATCAACGTTTGAATGTTCAGATGAGGATCTTGACAAAATATACAACATGATCAACTACACCCTCAGGTGCCTGAGCCTCGGAGGGTATCTGGTCGACTGTCCACAGATAGAACGCCTGGGCTACGGAGGAGATGGCAACGCTTCCACTATGACCGCGCAGACCATGTTCGATCTTGCCCCTCTTTATTCAAACTGGCTCCAGGCATGGGAAGATTGCGTCCGTGATGACGGTGGAATGCCGCATACCGCCCCTAATCCGTATTCAGCAGGTGGCGGACCATATTGGTGCGGATTCATAATCACAGCATCATGGAATGCTTACCTGAACTATGGCGACGCAGGCTTTCTGAAGAGGTACTATCCCGTGATGCAAAAATGGCTGGGTTATGCTGAAAAATATTCTCCACAAGGTCTGCTCGAAGGCTGGCCTGAAACCGAATACAGATCATGGTACCTGGGCGACTGGGCAGTTCCGGAAGGCATAAACCAGACTGATCCCCGGTCAATCGGACTTGTCAATAACTGCTTCATGACCGTGTGTTATGAAACTATGAACAAAATAGCCGTGGTCCTTGGACTGCACGATGATGCACGTAA
>JAFGXK010000129.1 GCA_016936695.1 Bacteroidales bacterium
CCGTATGGGTAACTACAACAGCTATACCCAGTTTAGATACAGCGAAGGCGACGCCAGCTACGGTATGACAGGAGCAAACAACTCAATGAGCAGCACAGGGTTCTACCAGTCGACATTCGGTAATACCGATGTAAAATGGGAAGCGACCACAACCACCAACCTGGGTATTGATGCAAACCTTTTCAACCACTGGACCCTTGTATTCGACGTATGGCAGCGTAAAACAAGCGATATGCTATATCAGAAACAGCTTCCTATGGTCCTTGGTACAGCCAGCAGGCCTTCAATCAATATCGGTGAGATGAAGAACACCGGTTTCGATATCGAACTCGGTTACTCCAACACAGCACTTAATGGTGATTTCTACTACGGTGCCGACTTTGTTTTCTCTCACTACAAGAATGAGCTGACAAAGCTTACCGATGTTGAGGCCGACTTCTACCAGGGCTCGGGTTATCGTGAGAAATATTATACCAGAACCCAGACAGGCCATGCATTCCCTGAATTCTTTGGTTATATCGTCGAAGGTATCTTCCAGAGCGACGAGGAAGCAGCTGCATGGGCACCTGCCTTTGGTGCAAACGGTACCTACAACAAAGCAGGCCACTTCAAGTACAAAGATGTTGACGGTAGCGGATTCATTGATGCAGCCGACCGTACCTATATCGGTTCACCTCATCCTGATTTCACTGCAGGTCTGAGCTTTAACCTTGGTTACAAGGGCTTAACCCTTATGACCACTCTCTATGCATCAGTGGGTAACGAACTGGTTAACTATGTGAGTCGTTTCATCGATTACACCCAGTTCTCATCAGGAAAAAGCCACAGAAGGCTTTACGAATCATGGGGAAGCCCATACCTGGCCAGCAATGCCGACGCCACAATGCCTATCATTTATGCCAATGACACTCCTCACCAGGAACCCTCAACAGCATTCCTCGAGGATGGTTCATTCCTGCGTATGAAGACATTAAGGGTAGGGTATGATCTTAACAGGATCCTGAATAACAAGTTCAGCTCACTTCAGATCTACTTCCAGGGTTCCAACCTGTTTACCCTCACCAATTATCCGGGACTCGATCCGGAGATCTCCGGCGCAGGTATCAACATGGGTATCGACTCAGGCGCATGGCCGACAAGAAGGCAGTTCCTTTTCGGAATATCCTTTGGCCTGTAACAGAAATTTTTATGACTAATAAACATAAATTAATATGAAAAGAATAACCAAATTATTATCAATCGCGATACTTTTCGGAAGCTTGCTGATGATATACTCGTGCAGTGAGGAGTTCCTTACCAAGGAACCTCCGGGAGTTGCTGCAGGATCTGTTATTCAGACTCCGGAAGGCGTTGAAGCGCTTCTTGCAGGTGTTTATGAGAGGATGCAGAACGGAAGTTCCATGTTCGGAGCTGCACTAACCAGCGACTGGACCTATTCCGGAGGCTGTTCCGATGATGCATATAAAGGTACATCTGCTGGTGACCAGTCGAACTTTAACCTTCTTGAAAGGTATGAAGCACTGCCAAACAACCCATATCTGACGGACAGGTGGCAGCGCGTCTATGACGGTGTTGCCCGTGCCAACGTCTGCCTTGAATTCCTGTGGGCCACGCAGGCCGGACCCACCCCTATTGCTGCAGCAAGGGCAACACAGATTGAAGGTGAAGCCAAACTCCTCAGGGCTTGGTTCCATATGCAGGCAAACAAGATCTTCGAGAACATCCCCTACGTCAAAACGGCAATAGAATCAGGTGATGTATCTCCTGAGAATACTCCCAACACCGATCCGGGATGGGCTGGCATCGAAGCAGATCTTCAGTACGCCATTGACAACCTGTCGACTGAAAAATACAACGGAGAAAAAGGTCGTGCAAACAAGTACGCTGCAATGGCTATCATGGCCCAGGCACACATGTACCAGAAAGACTACCCTGCCGCCAAGCTTCTTCTCGATGCGATCATAACCAGTGGCAAATTCGAACTTGCACCCGAGTACAACTGGAACTTCGATATGACACACGAGAACAACATCGAGTCAATTTTCGAACTTCAGTGTACAACAACCGCTACCACAACTAATTCAGTTAATGGTTCAGGTTGTAACTTCCATCAGAAGGGACCGGCAAGCTGCGGTGGCTGGGGATTCTATCAGCCTTCACAGAACCTGTTCGAGGCTTTCCAGACAACAACTGCAGGGCTTCCTGTTCTTGATCCTACCCTTCGTGATCCTCTTGAAAGTGACATGAATATTGGGAGCGGTGAGGATTTTACCCAGACCAGCCATCCTCTCGACCCGCGTGTTGACCACATTATTGCACGCCGCGGCGTCGACTTCCTTGAATGGGGAATCCATCCCGGAAATGACTGGATCCGTGAACAGCCCAATGGCGGACCATTCATGTCAAAGATCTTCATGCACAAGAAGTCTGAACAGTCACTCAATGCCAATGGCTCCGGTTTCAGAAACGGAAAGAACTACAGAACCTACCGTTATGCCAGCATCCTCCTCTGGAGAGCCGAATGCGCCATCGTTGACGGCGATCTCGACTATGCAAGGGACCTTGTAAACATGATCCGTAACCGCGCCAAGAACAGTACCCCGGTAATGGGTCTCTGCACCAGCACCAAGAACCTCGAGGCAAGTCCGGTCGTCGACTATACCCAGCCGGCAGCCAACTATGTTATTGAACCTTATCCCGAAACAGGACCTCCATTCGATAACGCGGCAACTGCACTGCTCGCAGTCCAGCATGAAACAAGGCTTGAATTTGCACTTCAGAACCACCGCTTCTTCGACCTGAGGCGCTGGGGCATACTGGAACCGACGCTTAATGCATACATTGCTGATGATGTCCAGTTCAGAACATTCATGCAGGGAGCAGTTTTCATTGCCGACGAAGATGACTACTGGCCACTTCCACAGACAGTACTGGACCTTCAGCCTGATGTCCTGACACAGGATCCGGCTTATTGATCAATGCTTCTGACGCGAACAACCGCGTAACATAAATTATCTAGGGGCGATGCAGTGCATCGCCCTTACTTTTTGCCATCGTTAAATAAAGTTAATTACAGAAATAGTCAGGAATATTTCATTAGGTTGCGTGGTCTATATCTATTGTCAAATGTTGATTTGATGTTCCTGATGAAATATAAGATCTCCTTTATTTTTCTTTTGTTTATTGCCTCACTTCCCGTCCGGGCCCAGCTGCAGATTAAACCTCCTCCTGCTTCGGGTTTCGAAAGACGAATAAGACAATATATAGATACAATGAGCATCATCGACACCCACGAACACCTGGTGGGTCCGGAGATGCTAGCCGACGGATTTTTTCTTGATTTTTCCCTGTTGCTTCTGCAGAACGGATACGACGATCTCATCTCGGCCGGGATGCCGGATACCCTCTACGACAAACTGTTTAACGAGGAACTGCAGCCATCGGAGAAATGGAAAATCGTTGAACCCTGGTGGCAGAATTCGTTTAATACCTCCTTTAACAGAATAATCCTTTACAGCATCAGACATCTTTACGGCATTGACGACCTGAATGCATCAACGGTCGGGCCTCTGTCAGAAAAGATACGTAAAGCATACGAGACAAACTGGTTCGACAGGATCCTGCTCGATTCGTGCCGGATAAAATATCTCATCAAGGATGGTAACTATATGCCCGGAAGGGATGTATACGTGAAATATGAAAAACGCTTCGACGACTGGCTTCTGCTAAGGTCCAAGTTTGGAATTGACTCGCTGGCTATCCAGCAGCGTGATCCAATATATTCGCTGGATGATCTTGAAAAATCGCTAACCCTTGCCTTTGAAAAGGAATTAAAAAAAGGAATGATTGCCGTAAAAGTCTTCACTTCCTACTACAGGACCCTCAACTTTGAGAAAGTCGATAAAGAGTCTGCAAAAAAAGTGTTCCGAAGCCTTGTAAACGGAGACATGGATTTCAGGATTACGATGAAAGATGCCAAACCACTTCAGGATTACCTGTTTCATCATCTGATGAGGCTTGCTCTTAAATACGACATGCCGGTAGCTATACATACGGGGCTTCAGGCAGGAAAAGGAAAGATAATTGACAACTCTAATCCCGAGCATCTTACAAACCTCTTTGTGCTATATCCGGGCATTGATTTTGTACTTTACCATGGAAGCTTCCCCTATGGCGGAGAGCTGTCAGCCCTGGCAAAAAACTACAGAAATGTTTATATCGACATGAACTGGGCATGGGCGGTATCCCCTACTTACAGCCGCTACCACCTGAATTTATGGCTTGAAATGGTTCCTGCAAACAGGCTGATTGCTTTCGGCGGCGATGCCATGGCAGTGGAAAATGTATACAGCGAACTGATCCTCGCCAGGAACATTATATCGGACGTGCTTTCCGAAAAAGTAAAGGAAGGCTATTACAGTGAGGAAGAAGCAAAGACCATTGCTAAAATGATCTTTCACGATAATGCGGCACGTTTGTACAAGCTGGAATAAGCTGCTATCGGACCTTAACCGGCTTCTGAAAATTTCGTCCTGACTTGTGACAATTAGTGCGTCTGGTATGTGATCAGGCTCATTTTATAATAACCTGACCGAGTCAGTGATGACGGCAGGAATGGCGGAAATGATTGTATTCCTGTAAGCCAATATCGCCGATTCTTAAACATTTCATCATGTTTCAAATCATTTTAATCTCAATATAGTGTCTAATATGCAGATATTTAATGCTATAACTTTCCCCTCCTTCG
>JAFGXK010000011.1 GCA_016936695.1 Bacteroidales bacterium
AGAATGGTCAGGAGCTGGTCCTCGGATAGATTTTCCTTTTTTACCGCCTCATTATCAGGGCAAATAAGAGCAACAAGTTTATTATCCTCCATTATGACTACTGATTCGGCAACGTAATCCATGTTATTGAAGACAGCTTCAATTTCCTCAGGGAAGATATTCTTTCCCGAAGGACCAAGGATCATGCTTTTGCTTCTTCCCTTAATAAATATGTTCTTGTCCTTATCCATAATACCGAGGTCGCCGGTGTGCATCCAGCCGTTTTCGTCGATAATCTCACTGGTAGCCTTTTCATTCTTGTAATATCCGAGCATCACGTTTTCGCCACGGAGGATTATCTCTCCCATCTCCTTTTCCGGGTCGGACGAATCGATGGTGACTTCAAGACTGTCAACCGGGCGGCCGGAGGCTCCCAGTTTGGTGGTATCCCACGATGCATAGCTGATCAGGGGTCCGCACTCGGTCATTCCGTAGCCTACAGTGAACCTGAATCCTATCTTTTTGAAGAACCTCTCAGCCTCGGGGTTGAAAGCAGCTCCTCCTATTACTATTTCCTTGAATCGTCCGCCAAAGGTGTCGGTTAGTTTCTGATTGATCTTTTTGTGCAGAATCCCGTTTATTCCGGGTATTGCAAGAAGGATCTTCATGTGTGGTTTGGTTATGACAGGAAGAAGTTGTTTCTTGAATATCTTCTCGATAACCAGCGGTACCGACAAAATAAGTCTCGGCCTTATCTCCTTGAATGCCTGAACTATGATCTGGGGTGACGGTGTTTTCGAAAGTATGGTGATATGACATCCGTACGTGAAGGGGAAGAGGAATTCGAAAGCGCACCCGTAAGTGTGAGCGAGCGGGAGAAATGAAACAAGCGGATCGCCCGGTTTGAGAGGCATATTTGCCTGGGCAAACCTTACATTTGCTGCAAGGCTGTTATGAGAGAGCATCACTCCTTTCGAGAAGCCTGTGGTGCCTCCGGTGTAACTGATAACAGCCAGCTTGTCGTTGGAAATATCCGAAAATTTTATGTCTTCCTTTTTCAGTTCCGGATAGGCCTTCAGATATTTCTCTTCGAGTGAGTCGAAATTCGCTTTCAGACTCTCATTAACCGAACTGATCAGATTAAAGGTATCGACCGATACCACCCCGATAATCTGAGGAATTTTAGCAGGATCAATGGACTCGTATAGCTTGTCGTCAGCAAACAGGAGCAGGGCATCCGAATGATTTACCAGGTTGGAAAGATCCTCGGATTTAAAATCAGGGAGAATTGGAACAATGACAGCTCCGTAAGTCACCGCTGCCAGGTAGATAATACACCAGTTGGCCGAGTTTCTTCCGACGAGTGCAATCTTGTCGCCCTCTTTGATTCCGGCATCCCTGAAAAATATGTGCATCCTGAGCATCTTACCGGCTATCTCCTTGTAAGACATGCCTTTTTCCTTGTAATTCGACAGAGCTTCCATTTCCCAGTTCTGGGTTATGCTCTGTTCTATATACCCGATCAGTCGTTCCTTGATCATAGTTATATGTTATTGGTTATAGGCAAAGTTAAAATTAATTTGCAATTGCATCACCTTAGGCGGATCTAAACCAGGTACATGACCACTATTGCCATCACCGCCACGAGATTAACTATAGTAAAGAAATAATTGTAATGTTCCCGTTTCTTGCTGAAATATTCGAGTTTCCTTGCAAATATTCCGATGTTTGGAGCAAAGAGCATTCCCAGAAACGCAAAGAACTCAATTCCGTAGAATACCTTGTCGAGCCCGTCCTTCACCAGTGCCGAAAGATATACGACGATGCAAAGCACAAGTAAGTAAAACAGGTAGCTGAGTTTCAGAAGGAGTGTGGATAAGAGTCTTCGCTTATGCAGCTGGTGGGGCTTCAGGCAAGCGTATGCACCTGCAAATATGATGATTATGAAGATAATACCGAGAACATGATTTAATATTTCATTGAAATTTGCCATATCGCCGGGTATTTAAGACTTTATTATGATTCCCTGAGAGTCCATATCAGTGAACTTGCACCGAGAACAGCGGCATTCTTTGTACTGAGTTTCGATGGAAGGAGCTTCACCTTATCCTTGTAGATATGAAGCAGGTTTTCTTCCATTGACCTTCGGGCAGGTTCAAATATCAGCTCTTTTGCCTGGGCCAGACCGCCGAAAAGGAAAATTGCCTCGGGGTTCAGGTGTGAGACTACATCGGCAAGTTTGAAACCGAGAATGACTCCTGTCCGTTCGAATGCCGCCAGTGCAATCTTATCGCCTTTTTTAGCTGCAGTATGTATCATTTCTGCATCAAGCTGGTCGAAGCTGTATTTTCTGAGATCGCTCGGGCTTATACTGTCGGCCATTACCTTGAGCAGTGTCCGCTTGAGGCCGGTTGCCGAGACATAAGTCTCGAGGCATCCCTTTTTGCCGCAGTCGCATTCCCGGTTGCAGAGTCCCGGCCTGATGGTTGTATGTCCGAGCTCGCCGGCAAATCCCTGATGGCCGTAAAGCAGTTTCCCGTTTACAACAAACCCGCTTCCGAGGCCTGTTCCCAGAGTGATGACCACAAAATCCTTCATGTTCTTTGCGCCTCCGTAGACCATCTCGCCGACGGCTGCAGCGTTGGCATCGTTTGTAACAACAACGGGAAGTTCGGTATGCTTTCCGAAGAGCTCAGCCAGGGGGGTTATTCCCTTCCACGGGAGATTAGCCGGGTATTCTATAGTACCTTTGTTTATATTCCCCATGGGAGCCCCTATCCCGAAGCCGACAAGCTCAACCTCATCCTCTGTTTTTCTGTAGATCTGCATAATTTTTGTGTACAATGCGGCTACATAATCATCGGCCTCCGGGTACTGGGAAGTCTTGATTTTATCTTCGGCAATTATATTCCCTTTACGGTCAACTAAAGCGAAAGCCGTGTTTGTTCCGCCAATATCAATGCCTGCAACTGCTTTTTTACGTGCCATTTTTCGATAATTTTAGCTCGGTTAGTGCCTATTCAGCAACATATTCGTTTCCGACTTTCCGGGCTCTCTTAGGATGGTCGAGGTCGATGCCGAGTGCCACGCCTGTTTCAACAAGAATATTCCATCCTGCTGCAAGCTGGAGGTATTCGGCATATTCACCTCCTCCGGGGATAACTATTGTCGGGAAGATTGTCTGGTGAGTTGAAATCGCTATGACATGAACGCCGACGCCTTTCACAATGCATTCCATGAATTTATCCTGATCGACATCGAATGGATCGACCCAGATAAGGACCTCTCCGCTGTTCATCACCTCCTCGATGCCATGCAGTGCGAAAGTGCCTTCGAAGAATACTGATCTTTTTCTGGTTATCTCATTTGTCTTCAATGCAATTTCAGCAGCTACGCCGTTGTCGCGTCCGGCAAAATAGATTATTTCGGCTCTGCTTATCAGTTCGGTAATCCTGCTGTCGATGCGGGCAGTCAGCACCTCTTCGGTCAGTCTTGCAAGAGTGCCCAGACCTTCCATCTTTTCGCCGCGGACATTTCGCAGAAGAGAGTCGTAGAAAAGTCCCTGTTCAATAACCGACTTGGTGGCTGCAACAGCATCTTCTTTTCCGCACGCCAGAACATGAGTGTCGTCGGCAAATTCCTGCAGTTTTGTATTCTGGTTTGCCGTGAGACCGAAAACAGTTTTATGATTTTTCCCCTTAAGAACGTTAACAAGCCTGATCACCTCCTTGGTCTGGCCCGAGTTTGATGCCAGAAAAACAGCAAAGTCATCCAGGTTATATTCTCTTGCCTGGGTACATCCCTCGGTGATGACCGGCATAAGGAATTCTTTCCTGAGATTTGACCATATCGCTCGTTTGGCGGGGAAAAGCCTGCTGCTTCCCTCTCCGGTGAGGAACAAACCCTTTTTGGCTTTCACCGGGTTCACGAATCGGTCAGACACCTTCGGATCGAAAGCGCCGATGATCCCCGGTGTTTCGAGCATCTCCCGGATAAGGGAAAACCTGTTATACTTTTCTTCTTTTAGGTTCATAGAAATACAATTTTTGATGACTACAAATATGAAAATAACTCATATCCCGGGCATGCTGCGGTCTGCCTGGCCCGGTTCAGGCAAATTCAAGCGACCCGAAAAACTCAGGTCTGTGGAAATCGGGTTTTTCTGTGTCAACCGGGTTCCATGTAAGGTAATGCGGCACAGTCAGTTTGTCGCCGCATTTATAAAAGTTTGCCCTGAATATGCTCCCCTCACGATGGTCCGACTCATGATGGACCAGGGTGCTGAACGGGATTGCCAGGGTGAGAGTCCATAAAAAATCTCCTTCGCTTTCGCTGACGGGACGGGTCCCGGCAGATGGAAGCCGGCGGATATTCGCTATAACGGAAGGGTCGGCTCTTTTTCTGTCGTGCCTTCCGGTACCTGCCCCCATAAGGCAGGTACCGATGGCATTGAACTCAAAATTGTAGTAAATCCCGTCGTCTGAAGGCGAAACGAAGAATTCCACGCATGAATCTTCGTAGACCTCCTGGTTTGTCTCCGTCTTCTCGGCCTTGAACCACGTCTCCCTCACATAGTATTTCAGGAGGATCTCAAAACGCGTGCGGGCAACTGAGAAGCTTGCTTCGGGACTGTAGTCGTAACCCCTCCAGTTCAGTTCACCAATGCGGCTCCTGACATTCAGGCCGTCGAGCAAAGCGGAGATCTCCTCCATCGGAGG
>JAFGXK010000130.1 GCA_016936695.1 Bacteroidales bacterium
CAAGAGGTATATCGCTTATAAACAATGTATTACCAACTTCAGGAGGAGCCTCCCTGCCGGATACTATTTTAGTACCTACCTGTAATCCCCCGGGTGCAATTATATATCTCTTTTCACCGTCTTCATAAGCAACAAGCGCAATCCTCGCTGATCTGTTGGGATCATATTCGATCGATTTTACAGTTGCCTGCATACCATCTTTATCCCTTAGAAAATCGATAAGCCGGTACATCCTTTTATGTCCGCCACCCATGTACCTCATTGTCATTTTGCCGCTGGCATTCCTTCCTCCTGATTTTTTGATCGGACGGAGTAGGGATTTCTCCGGCTTTGTGCTTGTTATGCTGTCAAAAGCACTTATTATTTTGTTTCTCTGCCCTGGTGTTACAGGTTTGATCTTTCTGACTGCCATAATAAGTTAAATATTGCTGTAGAAATCTATTTTATTGCCTTCGGCAAGCGTTATTATCGCTTTCTTTGTCGAAGCTGTCTTACCGGTAAGAAGGCCCGACTTTGTGTTTCTCGATTTAATCTTCCCGCCGTATCTCATGGTGTTAACATCTGCAACAGTAACACCATAAAGCTCTTCAACTGCTTTCTTTATCTGTAATTTGTTTGCTTTCTTTGCAACTATAAACCCATAGCGATTGAATTTATCGCCCTGGTTTGTCATCTTTTCCGTTACTATCGGTTTAAGTAAAATATCCATCACTTAAAGTTTACTGGTTTAAAATGTTGACTGCAAAACGTCAATTGCACTCTCCACGAGCACCAGAGTTGAAGCTTTCATTATTCTGTATGTATTTAATTCTCCGGCAGTTACAACTTCAACCCCTTGTACATTTCGGGATGACAAATATATGTTTTTATTTTGTTCCGGTAAAACAATCAGTGATTTTTTGTTACCGAGACTGAGGTTATCTCCGATTTTCACGAATTCCCTTGTTTTGGGAGCCTCAATAGTAAAATCCTCCAGGACAATAATATTATTTGAAGAAGCCTTGTATGACAGGGCTGATTTTCTGGCCAGTTCTTTAACTTTCTTATTGAGTTTGAACCCGTAATATCGTGGTTGGGGACCGAATATCCGTCCGCCACCCCTGAAAAGCGGGTTTTTAATACTGCCTGCACGGGCGGTACCCGTACCTTTCTGCCTTTTTATCTTCCTGGTACTGCCGGCAATTTCGCCGCGTTCCTTTGCTTTATGGGTTCCCTGACGCTGATTTGCCATGAACTGTTTTGTATCCAGATAAATAGCATGGTCATTTGGCTCAATCCCGAATACAGAATCGTTAAGAGTAACTTTTCTTCCGGTTTCCTTCCCCTGAATATTAAGAACAGCTATTTCCATTATTTTAAAATTATTACGTAAGAACCTTTCGGACCCGGAACAGATCCTTTAACTAACAGCATATTATCTTTTTCCATAATTTTCATGATACGCATACTTATCGACATGACTTTTTTGTTTCCATGCTGTCCTGCCATTCTCATTCCCGGCATTACTCTTGAAGGAAAGGAAGAAGCGCCAAGTGAACCTGGAGCTCTCCCCCTGTTATGCTGGCCATGGGTAACTCCGCCAACACCGCTGAATCCATGCCGTTTAACAACACCCTGGAATCCTTTTCCTTTGGACCATCCTCTGACATCAACCCAGTTATCATTTCTGAAGACCTCTACTGTGAGACTTTCACCTACTGTAAGCTGTCCCTCTTCATAACCGGTAAATTCTGCCACCTTTCTTTTGGGTGCTGTATTTGCTTTTTTGAAATGACCTATTTCGGGTTTAGTTGCATGCTTTTCCTTCTTATCTTCGAATCCAAGCTGTATTGCTGAATACCCGTCCCTCTCTTTTGTCTTTACCTGGGTAACGACACAAGGTCCTGCCTGAAGTACCGTGCAAGCAACATATCTCCCGTTTTCGTCAAATAGGGAGGTCATACCTATCTTTTTTCCTATTAATCCCTGCATCTCAATAAATCTTTACTGGTTCAAACTTTAATTTCCACTTCAACACCGCTTGGAAGCTCCAGTTTCATAAGAGCATCAATGGTCTTTGGTGTAGAGCTGTAGATATCCAGCAATCTCTTATAGGAAGAGAGCTGGAACTGTTCCCTGGCTTTTTTATTGACAAAGGGAGACCGTAAGACAGTATAGATCTTTTTGTGTGTGGGTAGCGGGATTGGTCCGCTTACAACTGCACCGGTTGATTTTACTGTTTTTACGATCTTCTCGGCTGATTTATCGACCAGATTATGATCGTAAGATTTCAGTTTGATACGAATTTTCTGACTCATCTATAGAATTTTTCCTTTTGTAATTTCGACAATTCTGTTTGCTATTTCTGCAGGCACCTCCTCATAATGCGAGAATTCCATTGTAGAAGTTGCCCTTCCGGAGGTAAGGGTTCGAAGTACAGTAACATAGCCGAACTTTTCTGCAAGAGGTACTTTTGCCCTGACAACCCTTGAACCTGCTTTCGATTCCATTCCTTCCACCCTGCCCCTTCGTCTGTTAAAATCGCTGATAACATCACCCACATATTCTTCGGGAGTAACAACTTCCGTCGACATTATGGGCTCCAGTATAACCGGGTTACATTTTCCGGCATATCTCCTGAATGCCTGTTTTGCAGCGATTTCAAATGACAGAGCATCCGAGTCAACCGGATGGAATGAACCGTCTTTTATTATCACTTTAAGACTATCCAGAGGGAAACCGGCCAGAGGTCCGTTGGACATGGATTCACGAAAGCCTTTCTCTATGGACGGTATAAACTCTTTCGGAATGTTCCCTCCCCTTATTTCATTAAAAAACTGAAGGCCTCTTATTCCGTTATCTGCAGGCATGAGTTCTCCGGTGATATCTGCATACTTGCCTTTTCCTCCCGTTTGTCTTTTAAATATCTCCCGGAATTCCACGGAAGTGGTAACAGCCTCCTTGTATGCCACCTGTGGTGGTCCCTGATTACATTCAACATTAAATTCTCTTCTGAGGCGGTCGATGAGTATCTCCAGATGGAGTTCACCCATACCGCTTATTATGGTCTGGCCGCTGTCGGCATCGACTCTTACCTGGAAAGTGGGATCTTCCTCAGAAAGTTTTGCAAGAGCGATTGACAGTTTATCGACATCGGCCTGCGTTTTTGGTTCAACTGCAATTCCTATTACCGGCTCCGGAAAATCCATTGATTCAAGCAAAATAGGTTTGTGTATTGCACAAATTGTATCTCCTGTCTTCAGATCCTTAAAGCCCACACCGGCACAAATATCTCCTGCTGAAATGCTTTCAACGAAGGTCTGTTTATTCGCATGCATCCGGAAGAGCCGGTTTATTCTTTCACGCTTTCCTGTACGAACATTAAGTATTGTATCACCTGCTTTGAGGACTCCCGAATAGACTCTTAGAAATGCAAGGCGCCCCACAAAGGGATCTGTTGCAATTTTAAAAGCCAGGGCCGATAATGGTTCATTATCATCAGGTTCCCTTTTCAGGAGACTGTTATCCCTTGGATCATAACCGCTTATTGCACCTATATCAACAGGTGAAGGAAGAAATGCAGTTATTGCATCAAGAAGACTCTGTATACCTTTATTTCTGAAAGCTGCTCCGCATAATACAGGAACTGCTCTTCCGCTAACAGTCGATTTTCTCAATGCCGTGAGTAACTCATCAGGTGTTATTGATGTATGATCATCGACATATCTTTCCAGCAGTGTATCATCAACCTCTGCAAGGGCTTCAACCAGCTTACCTCTCCACTCCTCAGCCTCATCAATCATATCATCCGGTATCTCTCCGGTACGGTAAGATGATCCGAGTGATTCATCATCAGTATAAATTCTGGCTTTCATATTTATCAGATCGACAAGCCCAAGGAAGTTCTCCTCTGATCCTACCGGAATCTGGACCGGAACCGGATGGGCATTAAGTTTTCCCTTTATCTGATGAACAACACTGAAGAAATCCGCTCCGGCACGGTCCATTTTATTGACAAATGCCAGTCGCGGAAC
>JAFGXK010000131.1 GCA_016936695.1 Bacteroidales bacterium
CCTTCTTTGATGCTGGTGCCGGCAGAAAATCATATGATGGCTTAATATCGTGCTTTGGAGCAGGCACATTCATCCTGTTCCTGAAATATCCATTCCAGCTGTTCTCGTACACACGATCATTTTCTTCGATTCGTCTGACGATCATCCTTATAGGGGATATTTCAATGCCCACCGGGCATATCTGGTCACACCTGCCGCACATCAGGCAGTTATGGGCAATTTCATGAATGTAATCACTGTTCCTGATTCCCTTCATCAGATATGCCGCCTGAATGGTATGAATACCTGCTGAAAAACCAAGCTGGCAAACATCGATGCACATTCCGCAGGAAGAACACGAGTGAACTTCCACCTCTGAGAAGCTTCCGGGCCTGTCGCCTGTTCTGATTCCCGAATTTCTCATAAATATCAGGAACAGCTCGGTAGGTATGTGAAGGTATCTGGTAAGTGGAAGCAAAACGAAAAATGTACCC
This sequence comes from Bacteroidales bacterium, assembly GCA_016936695.1. GTDB lineage: Bacteria > Bacteroidota > Bacteroidia > Bacteroidales > VadinHA17 > LD21. Next base: position 474 of record JAFGXK010000131.1, read on the forward strand.
AGTGACAGCGAATACAGCCACCAGAAAGGATAGGCCAGTTCATTCGCAGGAAGAAAGGATGCCAGTGCAGCCCCCAGATTTCCTGTCAGAAAACTGCCTGTACCGTAGGCACCGCTGGTCAGACTCTCTGCAATAAGACGGCTTGGAAATATAAGCCACAGGGAAGTAAGGGCAACCTTGTCAAGCGACTTGAGCTTTGTTGTCTTTTTCATCCCGACAACCCTTGAAAAAAACCGCTTTGTAACTGCCATAACCAGACCCGAAAGGATAAAAGCCAGGATAAGGTCCATCAAAAAGGCATAGGAGGCTTCAAAGAAGGTCTTCCCATGGTCGGGACTGAAAAATTTGAAGAAGATGGCCTTGTAGGGCGGGTTAAGATGACGTTCTCCGAAGATGTCGGCCTCGATGGTTCCGAAAAGTATCAGAAGAAACCATCCGAAGGCAAGGCTCATATGCATATAACCCAGGCGGGGATTTGACTTAAGAATCTTTCTGTGGATAAGGCTTTCGAGAAATATCTCCTTCAGACTCTGTCCAAAAGCCTTCCCGAAGAATCCTCTCTGAAGCCTCAGCTTGTCGGGCCTTGAAAGCTCTCTGAACCATATAACGCTCCTGACAACAGCATAGATGAGTATGAAGTACAGCCCGATATTGAATGGTATGACGAAAGGATCAAAATTCATAGCCTCCATTTTTTGCGAACGCCTGTTTTGACAGGAATACCACATTTCTGGTGTTTACACCTCTCGGGCAGACCAGAATGCATTTTCCGCAAAGCATGCATTTCCTTATCTTCGCCCTTACCTGCTCATTCTCTCCTCTCTTTAAAAGTATATGGATCTCCCGCAGACTGAATCCTGTGAAATTCCCGGTAGTGCAGGCAGCTGAACAGCATCCGCACTCGATACAGAGATTAAGGCTGGGCTCCCTTTCGAGAATGTAAGAGACAATGCTGCGGTCGTTTGCATCATAGTCGATTACACGGGCTTTCGACAGGGAAAATCCGAATTTATCCATATTACTCTTTTTCAGTGTTCAGATAATTGACAATCTCGGTAACTGCGCTCCGGGCATGTGAGATTGTTTCTGTTATATTCAGAGGAGCGGTGCAGGCTCCTGCATAAAAGACTCCGTTTACATTACCCATATTGGTTCCAAAGTGATGATCGGCCGGCTTGAAAAACCTGTTCTCTCCCATTTGGAGATTTGTCTCCTTCGCAAGCCTGATAGCATCTTCCGACATTTCCATTCCCGCCATCAGTACAAGCATGTCGATCTCCATTTTCAGGGGCCTTCCCACAAGGGTATCCTCAACTTTTGCAACCAGACGGTTGTTTATGTTTACAGCTACTTCCGACACTTTCCCGCGAATGAAACCAACGGAATACTTCTCCTGGGCTTCCTTGTAAAGTTCTTCATACAGGGCTCCTCCCATCCTCATATCCATATAAAAACAAAAGATCTTGCTGGCCGGAAATATCTTTTTTACCTCTATGGCCTGCTTCACAGCAGTGACGCAGCAAAGCTTCGAACAGTATATATTGCCGACTTTCTCATCCCTCGAACCCACACAATGTATAAATCCAATCCTTTCAGGCTTTTTGCCGTTAGCCAGTTTAACCTCTTTCTTCCTGAACATTGCTTCAAGGTCGGCTGAGGTGATTACATTATCGTAAATGCCATAGCCGTATTCTTCCTTTCTTTCGCTTCTGAAAAGGTCAAAACCGGTTGCCAGCAACAAGGCATCACCATTTATGGTTTCTCCATTTCCGGTACTTACCATGAATTTGTTACCCTTATGCTCAAATCCGGTCACCTGCAGTCCGGTAAGCAACCTTATATTCTTATGTGCGACCTGATCTTTAAGATATTCGAGGACTTCATCGCTGCTACGCCGGTCTGGAAACAGATGGTACCAATCCTTGAGATGTCCTCCCAGATCCTTTCCCTTCTCAATAAGAGTCACCGACAGTCCTGCCCTTGCAAGACGACCAGCCGCTTCCATACCGGCGGTTCCACCTCCTATCACAATAACATGTTGATTCATCTCAGGAGTTTATCAGATTTTCCGGAATCGGCATCTGCCTTCCGTCCTTGGTCTTGAATTTATCGAGCGGATCAAATTCAATGCCCATCTTCCTGAGAAGCGGCTCCGACTGAACCATATGGATCTGAAGTCCAATATCCCATGGATTATATCCCATTACCAGCGCGGCAAGCTCCTCGTATGTAAGAACCGGAATTGACTCTCCGTCTGCTCCGAAAGTGGTTCCTTCCATCTCCTTTATTGTATACTGCCACTTATCCATGAACATAGTGCACCCCGGACAATTGGTAAGTACAAGGTCGGGCTTGAATGGCTTCATTGATGAAAACTTTTTGACTGTATTCGACAGTGAATAACCGCGGTTTGCCTGAACAAGATATTGCCTGAATCCGAAACCGCAGCAATGCCTTCTTTCAGGATAATCCACGACCTGTCCACCCCATGCTTCTATCATGCCGCTGAGAACATGAGGAAACTCCGCTCCCCCCACTCCGTATTTGGGAAATATCTTTGCATAGTGGCATCCGATATGTTCCACCACCCTGAGAGGTTCTCCCGTTAATTTGTTAACAAGCGGAAACTTTGCCTTAGCAGCTATAGCGTCGCGGAACTTGTATATGATATCACTCGTATGAACAACATTTTCAGGCACATCAAACTCACGTCCAGTTGCCTTGTACAGATACTCCCTGGTTTTTTCAAGCTCTTCGGGAAAATGCTTCCATGTTTCAAGTATCTCGGTATAGATCCCGAAGGAAGTTACACATGAGATTGCAATATTCTTGTATCCAGCCTCCTTCATCAGTGCATAATGACGGGCAATTACAGTCTGAATGGTAGAAAAAGGAACCACATCTGCATGGTAGCCTATTCCCGTACAGGTAGTATGAGACGGATTCTCATACACATCCTTGCCCAGAACATCACGCAAAAGATGCAGGAAAAACTGTTCCGATCCGGGGAAAAAACTCTGCCGGATGCACGACCTTACATAAAAGAAATGATCGTCTGCAATTTCCTTCTGGTAATCGCGCCATACCTTGCTATTCTCTTCTTTTTTCTTCATTTGTGCAGCAGGTCAAAATGTATGTTTCTTGTTACACGCAGTGTATGTTTCAATGAAGTATTCATTATCGATTCCTTCCTCATCGAACTGAAGACCCAATTCAGCGGCCTTTTTCCTTGAGTGGGTCTCAATAGTCTCATACAATTCCGTTCCTCCGGTTACCTCAAATATTTTCTTAAGCTCTTCCTTGGCGTCTTCCGGGATTCTTCTCAGAGGTCCTGCACCCAATTCGTTTATCTGACCTCCGAGACGCTCGTAAACATCATAAGTGTTATCGAGTATATACTGCCATATGGGCCCCTGTTCAAGATGCATATCAGGCCTTACAGCATATGTGGCAACACAATATCCGTATTTGAAAATGTTCTCACCTACAGTCCTTTTGATGGCAAACTGCTGCCTTCCCTTTTCCGATTCCGTGAAGAACCCCAGGGTCTGCGAAAGCGTCCTGAGCGACATTACCACCAGAGCCGGTGTATTGCCTCTCGGACATCTCGTCTTGCACGACATGCACTCTCCGCAATACCATATGGTCTCTGACTTAAGAAGTGATTCAATCTCCTCATCATCACCCCTTTGTACAGTATCAACAATTTTCCTCGGGTCATAGTCGTAAAATTCGGCTGCGGGACAAATTGCAGTGCAGATACCACAGTTCATGCACGCCTTCAGGCCTTCTACAAACCGGACATCCTGCCTTAAAAGTTCCAGGTAATTATTCATTGAGGATAATCTAAATTAAATCAGTCTCTGTTAATTTATTAACAACAAAAGTACCTCTTAAAGCTCAGGCATATAAGAGGATTAAAGCCTATTTTACTGTGAGTATAAATACGTACAGAAAGGCAGGAGGCGGAGGGCAGAGGGCTGGTTAAATAATTTTCGTATTTTTGAATTATGATACTCATAGCTGAAAGCGGCGGAACCAAAACTAACTGGTGCGCCGTATCCGGTTCGGAAGAGACCGGAATCGTTCCAACCATCGGACTCAATCCCAATTTTGTATCGAAGGAGACTATACTGGAGGTTGTGTTGCTGGAAGTTCTTCCGGCATTGAATAATCCAACTGTAGATGTGGTCTGGTTCTACGGTGCCGGCTGTGCGGGAGAGGATATGCTGATTAAGGTGGCGGATGCAATAAATTCAGCCCTGACTGGTGTAAAGGTAAATGTTCATTCCGACCTTACCGGAGCCGCCAGAGGTTTGCTCGGAAACAGGGCTGGCTATATCTGCATGATCGGCACCGGATCAAACTCAGGGTATTATGACGGTAAAAATATCACAGCAAATATTCCTCCCCTTGGCTTTATCCTGGGTGATGAAGGAAGCGGAGCCGCCCTGGGCAAGAAGCTGATAGCCGACTTCCTCAGGGGAATTATGCCCTTAGGGCTTGCAGATGAATTCAGAGCAATCTACGGGGCCGAAAAGGATGAAATTGTTTCCAACGTGTACAGAGGTGTGTTTCCAAGCCGGTATATCGGAGGTTTTGTAAAATTCCTGAAGGATCATATCGGCGAATCCTACTGCAGGGAGCTTGTTGAAACTTCTTTCGGGGAGTTTGTTCACAGAAACCTTAAGCTTTACCATTCTCCGCCTGATACCGGAATAGCAGTTACCGGCTCAGTAGCCTGGCACTTCAGGGACATTCTGGAGGAAGTCTTCAATAAAAACGGCTTTGTTATTTCCTCTGTCAGCCAGGGTCCGATTGAAGGACTCATCCGGTATCACAAGGAAAACCTATAAGCTAAAAAACCCTCAGCAAATAAGCCTCATGAAAGAATGATCAGCTAGATATTTAATATGAACTTGATTATGACCATCGTAACAGAATCCGAATCCACTTACCATCATCTGGAGAAAATGCCGGTAATGGAATTGCTCGAATCCATAAACACGGAAGACCAGAAAGTCCCCGCTGTTGTAAGAAAGTCAATACCTGAAATCGCCCTGCTGGTCGAAGCCATAGTTGCAAGGATGAAGAAGGGAGGCAGGCTGTTTTACATAGGTGCCGGAACCAGTGGACGCCTTGGTATTGTGGATGCATCCGAAATACCTCCCACCTTTGGCCTCGATCATGGTTATGTTATTGGATTGATTGCAGGAGGCGACAGTGCAATCAGAAAAGCTGTGGAGATGGCTGAAGATAATGAAGAACTGGGATGGAGCGACCTGCTGGCATTCAATCCCACCCCCGCCGACGTGGTGGTGGGTATTGCTGCTTCAGGTACAACGCCTTATGTTATCGGAGCATTAAAGAGAGCCCGGCTGCACGGGATTTTCACCGGCGCCATTACCTGTAACCCCGGAACCCAGGTCGCTGAGAATGCCGATGTGGCAATCGAGGTAGTCACCGGACCAGAATTCGTTACAGGAAGTACCAGGATGAAAGCAGGAACAGCCCAGAAACTGGTCCTTAACATGATAACTACCTCAACCATGATTAGGCTGGGAAGAGTTAAGGGAAATAAAATGGTAAACATGCAGCTTACCAACCAGAAACTTATCCAAAGGGGAACCAGGATGATTTCCGACGAACTTGGACTCGATCTCGAAACATCAAGAAAGCTCCTGCTTCTTCACGGATCGGTTAAAAAGGCTATTGATGCATACACAGAAAACAACAATTCAACCACTCAGATGCAGTACAATGAGTAAAACAAGCAATCACCTGGATATACTTTGCCAGAGGTATCCTGCCCTGTCAGGACTAAAAGGCAGTATTGCCGACGCTTCAAAAATGATTATCAAATGTTATTCAGGCGGAGGCAAGTTGCTTGTCTGCGGAAACGGCGGAAGCAGCGCCGACGCTGAACATTTCACCGCGGAACTCATGAAAAGCTTTGAGAAAGAAAGACCTCTCGATCAATCACTTATTGACAGACTTTGTGAAATATCTCCTTCAAGAGGCGGGTTCCTTGGCGAGAAATTAAATCATGCTCTGCCTGCAATATCCCTTGCTTCAAACACTGCTCTTTCAACTGCAATAAGCAACGATACCGGACCTTCGCTTGTTTTTGCCCAGCAGGTTATAGGCTATGGAAATGAAGGAGATATTCTGTTCGGATTGAGCACATCAGGAAACTCCCCGAATGTAACCGACGCCTGTATCACAGCCAAAGCCCTTAATCTGAAAGTCATCGGGATGACAGGCCACACGGGGGGAAAGATGAAGCAGTATTGCGACCTGCTTATCAATGTTCCGGAGACAAGAACCGCCTGGGTCCAGGAACTTTGCATGCCTGTCCTTCACACAATATGCTTTATTGTGGAAGACTATTTCTATGGTAAATGAAAAATAACTTATGTCACCACAATTTCTTAAGGAAGTACTGAGCAAAATTAAAGAGTCAAAAATAGCTGTTATCGGAGACTTTTGCCTCGATGCCTACTGGTTCATCGATGAATCAAAAAGCGAAATCTCGATTGAAACCGGAAAGCCCACCACTCCGGTCAGGCAGCAAAAGTACTCTCTGGGAGGGGCAGGAAATGTAGCAAACAACTTAACATCAATTGGAGTTAAGGATGTAAGGGCTTTCGGCGTCATCGGCAGCGATCCTTTCGGGGCAGAAATGATCGGGATCATGAACGGCAACGGAATCAATACCCGTAACATGATGGTCCAGGAAAACAACTGGGCAACCCACGTTTACATAAAACCGCATATTGATGAGGATGAACAGAGCCGTATTGATTTTGGTAATTTCAATATCCTTTCAGAAGAAACTGCAGACAGTATCATTGCCAGCCTCAGGATTGAACTGAACGAAGTCGACCTGGTAATTATAAACCAGCAGGTTCCCTCAGGTATTCACACTCAGTATTTCAGACAGAAAATCACCGATGTAATCCGGCAGTTCCCCGACAGGATTTTCATAACCGACAGCAGACATTTCTCCGACCAGTACACGGGCTCCTTCAGGAAGATGAATGACAGGGAGGCTGTAAGGCTTTGCATGGTGAACAAGAATCCTGATGAAATCGTTTCATACCCTGAAGTGATAAATGCGGCAGAGAGGCTGTTCGAGAGATACATGAAGCCTCTGTTCATTACCAGGGGGAGCCGTGGTTCAATTGTAACCGACGATAAGGGAATACTGGAGATTGAATCGATGATGATAACTTCAAGAACAGATACAGTGGGAGCTGGCGACAGCTATCTTGCAGGAGCTGCTGCAGCACTTGCTGCGGGATATTCTCTCGGAACAGCCGGCAGATTGGGAACTTTTACTGCCGGGGTAACAGTTCAGAAACTTTTTCAGACCGGCACGGCAACTCCAGAGGAAGTGATGAGCATCGCCACCGATGCCGATTATATTTATCACCCCGACATTGCCGAAGATATAAGACAGGCGAAATATCATGAAGATTCCGAAATCGAAATAATAACACGATGGCACAGACATCCGGAAATAAAACATGCCATTTTAGACAATGACGGAACAATATCTACTCTCCGCGAAGGTTGGGAACAGATAATGGCTCCGATGATGATAAGGGCAATTCTGGGCGACAGATATGAGGATGCTGATGAAACGGTTTTCACAAAAGTAAAATCGGCAGTCGACGACCTTATTGATAAAACCACGGGCATCCAGACACTAAGGCAAATGGTTCATCTTGCCGGACTTGTCAGGGAATTTGGGTTTGTTGAGGAAGGAGATATACTTGATGCTCACGGTTACAAGGAGATTTATAACGACGATCTTCTTGCTTTGGTAAGAAGACGGGAAGAAAAACTAAGGCGGGGAGAAATTACAATCGATGACCAGACGATCAAAAATGCCATCCCTTTTTTAAAGCTTCTTTATGACAAAGGAATCAAACTCTGGCTCACAAGCGGGACAGATACCGCCGACGTAAAGCACGAAGCGGCTCTTCTGGGTCACGATTACCTGTTTGAAGGCAGGATCTACGGGGGAACAGGCAATATAAATTCCGAGGCAAAGAAGATGGTGCTCGATTCAATTCTTGATTCGATAGGAAAAGAAGAAGCAGCATCAATTATCACTTTTGGCGACGGACCGGTCGAAATCAGGGAGACACACAAGCGCGGCGGACTTACTGCAGGAGTTGCCAGCAACGAACTCAGGCGTTTCGGCCTTAATCCCATGAAACGGACGCGGCTGATAAAGGCAGGCGCCGATATTATTATCCCCGACTTTTCACAGGCGGATATTCTGCTTGGAATGCTTAATATCATATAGATGACCAGCAAAAAATTTGACCGGAACCGGTTGTTCATCCGAAGCCTTGATGACAGAAAAAACCAGATCATATTCTGCGAAAAACAAGTGTCGCCCGGATTCAGACCTGAGAACCTTTCTGATGAAGTCTCAGGTATAATATGTGAAACTGCTTCAAGGATTATTAAAGCCAGAAAAGAGAACAGGTCTGTTATCCTTGCTTTTGGAGCCCACACAATAAAAAACGGACTGGGCCCAGTACTTACAGAACTTATCCGCCGGGGATGGGTTACTCACCTTGCCACCAACGGTGCGGGAATAATTCACGACTGGGAATTCGCTTTCCAGGGAGAATCGGGAGAAAACGTAAGGGAGAATGTTGACAAAGGCCAATTCGGAATATGGCAGGAAACGGGTCTTTTCATTAACCTGGCTATAACAGTCGGAGCATTTGAAAAAATGGGTTATGGAGAATCGGTGGGCAAAATGATCTCAAGGGAGGGGCTCGACATACCGGATTTGCAGTTTCTGGCTGACGAGACAGTGAAGAAAATCAAAGAGGATCCTTCATATGCTGCATCAGCCGCTGACCTGTATGAAACGGTGAAGAAACGCAGGATCAAGCCAGGCTTCATGAGTATTCCTCACCCTTTTAAACAATATTCGGTACAATGTGCGGCATATGACCTTGGTGTACCGTTTACCGGACATCCAATGATAGGACATGATATAATTTATACCCATCCCGCAAACAACGGAGCAGCGATTGGCAGGACTGCACTAAGGGACTTTCTGAGTTATGCCGGCAGTGTTGCTAACATAGGCGGAGGAGTCTATCTGTCGGTCGGATCGGCAGTCATGTCGCCGATGATCTTTGAAAAATCGCTGTCAATGGCTCAGAATATTGAGATCCGGAATGGGAAACATATCGACGGCCATTTGATCGTTGTTGTTGATCTTGCGGAAAATGAATGGGACTGGAGCAAACAGGGGGAGCCTTCGCCCGATAATCCTTCATACTATCTGAGATACTGCAAAACCTTCAGCCGGATGGGAGGTAAAATGAATTACCTCCGTGCCGACAACAGGGATTTCCTGTGCGAACTTTATCACAGATTGTCCGAAACCGGATCCGCCTGAGAAATTAACTGCGGTTCTTCATGTTTAACTTCTCTCAGGCTTTCCATCATGGCTGTAACACTTCCGTATCTCCATGTTTTGAGGAACAGCCTGAGAAACAGCAGCAGTTGTGATACAATCAGCATCAGAATTACACCTCCACCGGTCGAAGGGCTCCATGCCGGCAATATCAGAAATACAATAAACAGAAACAGCATCTGAAGCAGAATCAGAACTATCATCAGCAGATATGACCTCCAGAATCCTTTGAATGTGCGCCCGAGTCCATACCCAAGGGCCGCAAAGCATGATCCATCATTTCTGGATGCCCTCCATGCCCTCGAGTAATCGGTAACAAGAATAAATACAGGCATGATCAGAAAGATCAGCACAACACCTGCAATCCGGATGTAAGTATGTGAACTGCCGCCAGGATTTTCCGACATCCCGGAAATTCCGATGGGAACAAGGCCCAGAATCAAAACTCCGAAGCCTATGATCAGCGTCATGATAAATGTAATGCCCAGAAAAGGAAAGAAATTGGCAGCAGCAGACCGGAAAAATTCCCTGGCAGAAAACTTTCCGCTGTCTTTTTTTACCACTCCGAAAAGTCCGCCCGTAAGAAAGGCATTGATAATGAATGCAATAAAAAAAGTAATAATTAATCCGTTTGCAAAAGCTGAAATCAGGGTTTCCCCGGCTGCACCCAGATCAGCAAAGACTTCTATATCCGGTCCGTCAGCCAGCCTTTCAGTGACCATGCTGCTGCCAAATGCAGTGGTGAGGGAGGCCCTCAGTGGATAAACAAGCAGAATGGTCAAAAGGCTCAGGGAAAGCCATGTCACCAAAACAGCAGTTCGTACCCTGAATGTTCTGATCAACCCTGACTTTAATACACTTAATATCTTCATCACCTGAATAAATTATAACAGCATTAAACTAAAATAAAACTGAACAAATGCAAGAAGTTTATTGGCCATGCGGCGTAACGGGGTATGCGACGGACTCTCAGACAATGAGTTGTTCTTCAGATTTACATCCATGGCAATCTTATACCCGGGATCAATCTTAACCCATTTAATCTGGCGGTGACCGGTATAGGTAAAATGCCTGTACCTCTCCCTGCCATCCCATACCTCAAGAACTTCATCTCCGTTGGTGAAATGTATAAGCACTTCGACAGGAAGCATGACCTCTCCCACCCTGTCGACCATAGCAACAGCCGTGTAAAGCGAATCCGTAACGGTATCTTCGTCCTCAGTCTCGCCGGTGTAATCTATCCTTCCCTCAGGTTTTCTGTACTTCCTGTTTTCTATCTGAGAAACCCTGTAATCGCATATTCCAGTCCCGTAAAGAGTCTGGTCAAAGAACCAGTTCAAGTCAGGTCCGAATTTATCACCATGCTCTTTCCTCACAACTTCACTTACCACATTTATGAAATCCTTTCCCGACGGATGACGGAAAGCCCACTTCCGGTAATATTCCCTGAATACATTGTTCATGGTCTCTTCCCCTACTATGCCCGTAAGGGTATGGAGTACAGTGGCTGCCTTCTGATACGACAGCATACTATATGATCCGCGTGGAAAATTCCACGAATATTCCCTGCTTGTGGCAATCTGCCTGACCGGGGACAATACGTAAGACAGCCTCAAAACTGACTTGTCGGAAACCTTTAAAAAGCGGTGATCAATCATCCCTGAATTAGGGCCGTAGAAATGGTCCAGAATCCTGGCTTCCCAGTAGGTATTAACTCCCTCGTCGAGCCAGGGTTCTTCAAATTCATTACTCGCGAGAATACCCATGAAATAGGCATGGCCAAACTCGTGAATCGTGACCATCTCAGGCAGATTAATGAATTCAGGCATTACATCGGATGATTGTGAAGTAAAAAGCGTGGTATACTCCATACCAGAAGCACCTGAGCCCATAAGCGGAGGATCAACGATTGTCATGTAATTCCATGGATAAGGACCCACATTATTTGTCAGATAATCCAGCGCGTTTTTCACTGCCATAAAATGCCTGTCAACCTGCTCAAGCCGTGATTCCGGAAGCAGGAGGGTAATATCAACATGATTCCATTTATCTGTGTGAACAGTGTAGCCAGGCCAGGCTGTCCATGCAAAATCAACTATATCCTCGGCACGGAATACCTGAGTCTTCAATTCACCATCGGCTTTCTCCGAAACCAGCTTTCCGCATGAGCCAGTCACATGGTCAGCAGGAAGTGTTATTTTCACATCATAAACACTGTGATTGGAATAAAACTCTGAGTGCGCGTGGAACTGATGACAGTTCCATGCTCCCCTTCCGGTTTCACCTTTCCGCACAGGTTCATAAACACCGAATTTGGGAAACCATTGCGCAACAAAATAGAAATCACCTGTAAATCCCGTCCTTCTGATATTGGAGGGGAGCTTGGTCTCGAAATCGATGACCACTGCTACTGTATCGCCCGGAAGTGCAGGTTTGGGAAGCATAACCCTGCACACTGTTTTATCCTCCCGGTTGCCGTCATCGGGACTAATGAATTCCATGAGGGGTAACAGGTCTGTTCCATTCTTCATTAAAAAGGATTTTATTTCAATCCAGCCCGGATCCTTGTCCCGTGAACCCGGAGAGCCCCCCGATTCCTTGTTAAATGTGGTCCTGTTGCTTCTGAATGCATTCATATAGAGATGCATCCGGATGTCAGGAACAGTGTCGGAGGTATTGTTAACCCAGAATGCCTCCATGGTTCCGGAAACTGTTTTTTCTTCAGTATCAAGTTTCACATCCATCCCGTAACCTGTAATTCTCTCGCTGAGCGACTTCTGATCCGCCGGCCGGGCATACAGGAAAAAAGGGGAAATCAAAAGCGAGAAGAAAATGGCCGATTTAATCTTCATATAATCAATGTTTTACTAGATTAATTTTAAAGGGTCTCCACCCTTAGACGCATGAATAAGGCAGAAGTAACGAAAAAACCCCCGTTGGGGGAATTTCATGTTTAATTGCTTTTCCGAACCAAGGCAGTTTGCCTAATTGGCGGCTTCCTGTTTTGTGAGCGTCAGGGGGATCTCTCCTTCAAAATACACAGCCTTGCCTGTCATCTTTTTATCGGTGTCGGGCTTAAGATAAACAACAACCTCCTGGCCTTCAACGTATACAGTGAAAGAAAGAGTATCCTTTTCAACCTTTGCCTTCTCTCCTTCCAGAATGTAGCCGCTTGTTGCGAAAGATATGGAAGTAGTATACTTATCTTCAGCAAATTTCACATCAATGGTTCCTGTGTTGAATCCCTC
>JAFGXK010000012.1 GCA_016936695.1 Bacteroidales bacterium
GCAAAAACCATGACGAGCCCATTAATTATACCGTCCGTGTTATGCTTAGGCGTTTGTTAAAGTTCAAGGTATATTTATTTTTGCTTTAAATTTAATTTCAGCAAATGGAGTATTATTTTTGGTTTCTGTCCTTGTTTCTAATATTAAAAGTATACCTGTCTCTCCAGAATTGGTTTTAATTTGCCAAATTTCAAATGGTTTTATATCAAGAGCAAATGTTTGAAATGGATTTATACCTATTACCGAAAGAGTGTCAAAATGATTCTGAGCAGAAGTTATATTATCATAACTTTTAAGAAAAATAAATCTATTCTCCAAATTAGGATGCGATAACATAGGTCCAATAATATCTCCCGTTTCATTCGTATGGCACGCAAGAATAAAATCCGGTATAACATTACTTGAATTCGGGAATGTAATAATTTTCAAATCTTTAAATGAGAATCCTTTAAGAAGTTGACCGGTTGAAAGTTCAGTATTTAATACATAAAATTCAGGTGGAGTCTTATCGTGATCTTCACATGCGGAAATCAGGCAGAAGGAAATGCAAAGCGTTATTTTAAGTAATTTATTCATGATTTTTACATATTTGATGAATGAATATTCTCTTGTATTAACTTACATATAAAAACCAAAATGGATTTATGAAGTTATGCTTAGGCGTTTGATTCAATGCAGGAATTGTCCTGCAAGTACTTGACGCTTAAGCATAACATGTTATCTGTCAACCAAAGGTAAACATAATTTACGCTTTTCGGTGTTATCAGGTAGTATAAGGTAAATTCTATAACCAGCTCTGATTATAAATCATCAAACGGACTTCTTATCTTCTCTATGCTCTGTATCGTTACATGAGTGTAAATCTCAGTGGTCCTGCTGCTCTTGTGACCTAACAGTGCCTGAATATACCTTAAATCAGTACCTGCTTCCAACAGATGCGTTGCATAACTGTGTCTCAATCCATGCAGGGTAATGTCCTTCTTCTGAATTCCGGCCTTTTCATAAGCATTCCTGAATACTTTCTCCAGACTGGCAGGACTATACTTGCTACCGGCATTTTGCCCTTCAAACAAATACTTTACAGGCTTGAAATGCTTTATATACTGATCAAGCATCTGTATCAGCCTGTCCGAAAGCGGAACCAGCCGGTCCTTAAATCCCTTCGCCTGCCTGATCTTCATCAGCTTCCTGTCCCTGTCAACATCCGAAGGCAATAATTCCAAAACCTCACTCCTGCGTAAACCACATCCGTAAACCAGACTCAACATAACCCTGTGCTTTTCGTTTTTTACCGAATCCAGAATCCGCTTGACCTGTTCCTTGCTAAGGACATTCGGCAACCGGTGCTGAGGCCTGGGCCTCGTTATCTCTCCCGGGTCAATCACCGACTTATATATCTTTCCATAAAATTTCTTTACCGCACTAACCATCTGGTTCTGAAAAGAATGACTTAAACCATTAGGAAGTATGTATTCCTCAACAATCCTGACAAGATCTTCTGAAGTGCACTCTTCAGCTTGCTTCGGACTGACAAACTTCAGAAAAGTCGATATCATCCCCGCATAGGTCCTGACCGTCGACTCAGGATACCGGTTCGCTTCCATCCAATTTCTGTACTTTTCAATGTCCTTTACAGCCTTTTCACTTAAAGCTGATTGCTTTGCTTCCTTGTTAACCCTCTGCTTCGCCTCTCCTCCGGAAACCACATCTTTCTGCTTTGAATCATGCTTGTCTTCCTCCCCTTTAACCAGGGAACTGTAATCAACAAAAGCCTGCCCCCTGAAGGTATCAAGCAAAGTACTTTTTATGTTGCTGCTTTCAGGTACATGCCACAATTTCATCTGTGAACTCCACCTGGCTCCTTCAATCTTTTTTACAATCCCGATGAGCGTCTCGTCATATCCGAATCTGAGGGAAATCCTCCTTTCCCCATTATGAATTACTCTTTCAGCAACTACTTTTTTCATAACCGGCCGGTTATTAGTCCTTGAATTATCCTTCAACCCGGAGAAAGCAATGCTCCGTCAGTCACAATGGCAACAGCCTCATCCCTCAGTCTCAACCGTACGTTGTATTTATTGCCTGACTCTCCTTGAAATAAATAAACACAACTAAAATTAAACATTATACAGTAATTTTAAACAAGGAATGCCTAATTTTTTAATAACTTATTTTCTCAGACCAATGAAGGTCCCTTCAAAACCTATTTCAGATCGATAAAATGCTCCCAGACTCAAAAAATGTACTGAGAGTCCTTGTGATTCAGAAAAAGATCTGTGCAGATATTATAGTAAAAACAGTAAAAAACAGTAATAAACATTAAGACATATTAAAACATTTCGTAACTTTATAGTCTGAACAATATTTTACGCAATGACAAAAGCAGGTGGATTATTGGAGGTCTTCAGAATGTTTCAGAACACTGAATCGTATTTTGAAAAAAGCAACCGTGAGAAGTCAGGACGATTAATCGTGAATCAGCTGCTGATAATTTGCATCTTTACTTTTCTTTACGGTGTTGTCATGGGAAGTTATCACAGCTTCCTTCAGTCGGTGGCAGCCGGACTGAAAGTGACTTTCCTGTTCTACAGTGCTATCCTGATATGTTTCCCATCTTTCTATGTCATACAACAGGTTCTGGGATCAAGACTGACGTTCAGGTAGATGGTGCTCATCATTTTAAGCGGATTCGTTCTTACCTCAGCTATTGCTGTTTCGTTTGCCCCGATTGTTATTCTTTTCCAGCTTACAGGCGGAAATTATCATTTTCTTCAACTGCTGCACGTTGCGATATTTGTTTTCTCCGGGATTTTCGGCATGAAACTCATGATCGATGCCCTGAAATTCGCGTGCGAGAAGAAGGACATCTATCCGCGGACCGGAGTTAATGTATTCAGAATATGGATGATAATTCTGGCATTCGTAGGGATCCAGATAGCCTGGAACCTTCGGCCCTTTATGTGCAACAAGACTGAGGAATTCAAACTTTTCAGGAAATATGAAGGCAATTTCTATACAGCAATCGTTTATTCCGTTCAACAGCTTGTCAAACCGGCTGAACGGGAAAGCAGTTTTGAAGTCAGGCCTGAAAATCAGGCAGAGGTAACCGACACTGCCTTGTTGAATCTCATCAAAAAATAAGGAATGGATGAAATTATGACACTCGAAGAAGTGGCAAAATACCTGAAACTGAAACCACAAACCATATATACCTGGGCCCAGAGCGGAAGGATCCCCGCCGCCAAACTCGGAAAGGAATGGCGCTTCAGGAAATCAGTCATCGACAGATGGTTCAACCAGCATATCGATGAACGGTTTTCTGAATATCTGGAGTGATAAGCTGTTAGCGGTCAGTGATCAGCTATCAGCTATTTTCAGGGGAAATGACCTGCACGACCTGCACGACCTGCACGACTTCTTCGATCTTCGGTCTTCGGTCTCCGGTCTTCCGTCCTCTTTTTATCCCACTTATTCCACCAGAGCAAATTCCCAGTTTACCGGACCTAATTCGAAAACCGCCTTGCCATTCTCAAACCTGATGAATTTCAAGCCTTTTACCTTACGTCCCGGTTTACCTCTTTCCCTTACGCTTTTCAGGGATGATACCGCGTACCGCTTTAAAAACACACGAATTATTATCGTAAAACAATATCGCAGTTATTGTTTTACGACAAATATTTTACCCAAAACGATATGGATTTGAAGAAAGACGGAAGACGGAAGACCCTCGCCTGACCGATGTCAGTCGGGCAGGGAAGACGGAAGGAAGAAGAAGGGGAGAAGGGGAGAGCCACCTTCGCCAAGGCTACGGTGGCCAAAGGAATGGGAGAAGGGGTGAGTCGTAAGGACCTGCATGACCTGCATGACCTGCAAGACCTGCATGACCTTTTGCCTCCCGCCTTTACGCCTTTCCGCCTTTCCGCCTTTCTTATCCCAGTCCCATCTCCTTTATCGCCTTCCTGATCACCCCGGCCGAATGTGTCAGCTTTTCAATCTCTTCCTGCGGCAGATGAGCCGGGACTATCCTTTCGATTCCCCGGCTTGAAATGATTGACGGTATGCTGATTGCCAAATTCTTAAGACCGTATTCGCCATCGGGCACAACCGAGACCGTGAGCATACTGTTCTGATTTCGCAGGATGGCTGTTGTTATTCTTACAAGGGCAAGACCGACTGCAAAGTAAGTGGAACCCTTTGCATCAATTATATGATATGCCGAATCGCGTACCTGTTGCTCTATCCGGCTCTTTTGCTCTTTCCACCCTTCGCACTTTTTGCAGTAGGGGCAGTAATCGGAGATCGAAACACCTCCCACATGTGTCATCGACCAGGCAACAAATTCACTGTCGCCGTGCTCGCCAAGAACATATGCATGAACACTGTGGGGATCCACTCCGCAATGCTGACTGATGAAATGCTTCAGCCTGGCGCTGTCGAGTACAGTGCCGGAGCCCATAACCCTTTGCGACGGCCACCCGGAAGCCCTGTAAGCGACATAGGTCATTACATCGACAGGATTTGTTACGATAAGCATCACCCCGCCGCATCCGCCCGAGGCAACCTTCTCAGCAATGCCTCCCACAATACTCGCGTTCTTCTGCAGGAGCTGCAGGCGTGTTTCACCCGGCTTCTGGGCTGCACCTGCGGTAATGACAACAAGACTCGCATCGGCATAGTCATCATCAGTTCCTTCCTTTATAGTTACCGTCGGAAAAAACGGCTGCCCGTGAACAAGGTCAAGAACCTGTCCCCTGAGAAGCTCTTCGTTCCTGTCGATAAGCACTATTTCCTCGGCAACGCCGCTCTGGGCAAGGGCATAGGCATATGTCGCCCCAACCGAACCGGCTCCGGCGATTACTACCTTACGCTTGTGAATTTTATTATCTCCCGGATTCATTTTTTAAGAATTTTATGTTGCTTGTTGTTTGACGATACGTGGTATGCGGTACGCGGCCCTGCGCCCTTGAGTGTTCGAAACGTTACTTTTATTTATAATCAACAATAATTTATTGAATTCTCAATGGGTTTCAACATTAAATCGAGCTTATTAACAACTGCTTTCAAAACAAAAATAAGGCTTTTTAAAAACTAAGTGGTTATCAACTAAAATAAACTTAAGTGTTTGTAATTCAGACACATTATAGGTATAATAATTTCTGCATATTTTTATTTTTGTCTCAGTATTTAGCTGTGGACAAAGAACTTAAAAATATACATGCCAGAGATCTTCTGAAGTTGATTCCAGAAGATCAATTTGCTTCAATCATAAAAGATACCAACGTTGACTTTCAGGTCAAAAAGCTTTTTGGACGAACCATGTTTTTTCTTCTTTTATATGGACTACTTGATAGTAAAAGGTCAAGTCTAAGAACTCTAGAGCAATCCTTTAAAACCAATAAGTTTAAGGTTCTATTTAAAATAGACCCTCTCCAGCAAATCAAATACAACTCATTGTCAGACAGGCTTGCTACGATGAATGTTGACTTCTTCAAAGATGTTTATGAGATGCTCTATAATTTGCTTTCAACTTATTATAATGAAACAGATCGTCTCTCATACAACATAATAAGGGTAGACTCAACAATGGTAGCAGAAGCAGCTAATAAATTGGAAAAGGGCATGATAATAGGCAATCAGACCAATAAAAAGTCAAAGCAGGTAAAATATACCTTCAGCATGACCAATCTTTTTCCTAGTAGTGCAGAGCTATTT
Source organism: Bacteroidales bacterium (assembly GCA_016936695.1). GTDB lineage: Bacteria > Bacteroidota > Bacteroidia > Bacteroidales > VadinHA17 > LD21. The sequence continues at coordinate 5,713 of JAFGXK010000012.1, forward strand.
ACTGATCAAAGTGACCTTAATGAGGGTGTTACAATACCGCAAGTAATTAAAAACTATATAGATAAAAGAGATAACAATGTTTTTGTTTTTGACCGTGGAGTAAAAAGCAGAAAAGTATACAACGAGCTTGATCAGGAATTGTGGTTTGTTACCAGAATCGACCCGGGAGCAATCTATGAAGTAGTAGAGTCATTTGAGTTGGAGAAGAACCTTGTAGCAGGCAACCTTACAATAAAGAAAGATGATGTGGTAATACTGTTTGATAAGCGCCATAAAAAATCCAGACCATTTCGACTTATTCAGACTCTTGATAACAGAGGTAAAGAGTTGTGGTTCATCACTAACCTTCTGGAAGACAAAGTCGAAGCTATAATAGAAATTTATAAAAAACGTTGGGACATTGAAGTGTTTTTCAGATTCCTTAAACAGGAGTTAAATTTCAAACACATATTCTCAACAAAGATCAATGGATTACAGATCATGCTTTACATGACTATGATTGTTTCAATGCTAATCTTGGTCTACAAGAAGGCAAATAATCTCGGATACAAAATGGCTATGTTCCAACTTTTTTACCAATTAGATGATATTTATGGAGAGATGCTTGTGGAACGACTGGGTGGTGATCCCAACCTAGTGTTTCGATAGCTTCACTAAAAGAAAGCTATCACACTAAATATCAATAAATAAACAAAAACAAAAAAGTTCTTTCTATAATTTAAAAAGGTTTCGAACACTCAAGCCCTGCGCCCTGTGCCCTGTGCCCTGTGCAAATATCGCCCTTACGCCTTTACGCCTCACACCTCACACCTCACACCTTCACTCATTAAGCCTGTCGAAGAACTCCATCTGTTCCCTGAATGGAAGAGGAGTGGACTTTACCTCGTCGCCGAATTCGATGATCTGCGGTGAGGCCGGATCGAAGGCCGTCCATTCGGGCAAGCCTTCGCCGTTTGGATCACCGTTACGGGCAAAATTCACCCAGTAGGATGACATAAGATCTGCAAGTTTCCAGTCGGTATCAGTGAACGGCCTGTCCCACAGCTTCAGCGTGTTGAGGGCATAGCCGAATTCTGCTGAGTGGAATGCTCCATAGTTCGGTTCGCCGGGAGGTACATGGGTGAAATAGTAGAGATATGCTTTGTTATCACCTGTTTCGGTTTGAGATTTAACCCAGGTGTAATTCTGCCAGCCAAAGGACAGTACTGACGACAGTTTCATTGAATTCTGAACTTCAGTCTCATTGTTTGCAGGAAAAAGCTTAAGATATTCAGGAGCCAGTTCCCCGTACCGGCTTTCGGCATTTGCTATGAAAGCCTTTATATCGGGCCTGGATCCCATTGAAACACCGTCGTCGGCATTCCAGCCTGCCAGAAGAGGGACATCATTCTGGCGTCCTTCCCTGAAAGTTTCCGTCGCCGGAGGGACAACAATATTGTCGGTGGTGACTCCTGACCGGCCGCGGACTTTCATCAGATCTTCAGCAGATACGGTTCTTAATCCGGCAATCGATGAGTCACTGAACTGTCCTGCAAAGCTGACGCCGGCTGCTTCAGCCGACTTCAGGTCGTACACGAGTCCCGGACCACCCGAAAACATTCCTCCGCTTTGTCCGATAGCCCTGTGAAACAGTCCTTTGGCCAAAGGTGATATCATCAATGCATTAACGCTGAACGATCCGGCCGATTGTCCGGCAATTGTTACATTGCCCGGATCTCCTCCAAACGCTTCAATATTACGGCTTATCCACTTAAGGGCTTCTATCTGGTCGAGGATACCATAATTTCCCGAAGTCTTTAGAGGCGATTCGGATGTGAGCTCCGGGTGGGCAAGAAAACCGAATACCCCCAGCCGGTAGTTTATTGTAATGAAAACCACTCCTTTTTTAGCCATCTCTTCGCCATCGTACAATGGAACCGTGCCGGAACCGCCTGTAAAGGCACCTCCGTGTATCCAGACCATCACCGGAAGTTTTTCTGAGGTATTCTTTGCAGGGGTCCAGATATTCAGAAACAGGCAATCCTCGCTGAGGGGTTCTTCGGGAGCCATGAACTCCTTCGACCACATCATGAAAGGCGCCGGTTTACTCTGCATGGCGCTGGGAGGGGGAGTGATGCACTCACGCACGCCTTCCCATTTAACAGGAGGCTGAGGCGATTTCCAGCGGAGTTCTCCGACCGGAGGCGCTGCATATGGTATCCCGAGAAAGATACTGACATTTCCTTCAGGATTTGCCTTTCCTGCAATAAGGCCCGATTCAACACCGACCTTGCTGACGTTGATCTTTTTTCCTGAGGAACTTCCGTCGGATGAACAGGCGGTAAGCATCATTACCGGAAGCAAAATGATAAAAATGGCTTTTTTCATGCTGGGTTTGTTTAATATGCCGTGTAACCGGCCTGGTTAGTTATTTATTAAAAGAATTATGGTAATGTTTCTTTGTGCCTTAGTGCCTTAGCGGCAATTTCTTTTTTGCCACGAAGACGCAAAGACACAAAGGCTTCACTAATTGTTATGA
>JAFGXK010000132.1 GCA_016936695.1 Bacteroidales bacterium
ACAGGCAAAGGTACGATTTTCGGAAAAAGAATTAATTTTGCGGGGAATTTTATTGATGCGATGATGGAAACAGTTGTGAGCGGGATCAGATCGACAGGGAAACTTCACCTGGGGAATTATTACGGTGCGATAAGGAATTTTATAAAAATGCAGAAGGAGAACAGATGCTACTTCTTCATAGCCGACTATCATGCCCTTACTACTCATCCCAAACCCGACGACCTTCACGGAAACATAAAGCAGGTGCTGGCTGAATACCTGGCATGCGGAATCGACCCGGAAGCAGCCACCCTGTTTATCCAGAGCGATGTTCCCGAAGTCTCTGAACTCTACCTGCTCCTTAATATGAACGCTTATGTCGGAGAACTGGAACGTACAGCTTCATTCAAGGAAAAAATAAGGAAACATCCCGACAATATAAACGCCGGTTTGCTCACTTACCCCGTACTGATGGCTGCGGATATTATAATCCATAAGGCAACCAAAGTCCCGGTGGGAAAGGACCAGGAACAGCATCTCGAAATGACGAGGCGTTTTGCCAGACGGTTCAACTCCATATACGGAGTTGAATACTTCCCGGAACCCGATGCCTATAATTTCGGTATGGAGCTGATCAAGATCCCGGGACTTGACGGAAGCGGGAAAATGGGGAAAAGCGAAGGCAACGGCATATATCTGTCAGATACTCCGCAGGCGATAAGAAAAAAGGTAATGAGCGCAGTCACCGATTCAGGTCCGACTGAAATGGGACAGGCAATGTCGGAACCGGTGAGGAACCTGTTCACAATACTGGAGGTCGTATCGGAAAAGCAGGTCGTTGATCATTTCCGCGAAAAGCATGCCTCCTGCGCTTTACGTTACGGAGACCTCAAGAAACAACTTGCTGAAGATATTATAATTGCACTGACTCCTATTCGCGAAAAACTGAACGAGATACTTGCAGATAATGAGTATCTTGCAAAAGTGGTAAGGGAAGGAGGGGAAAAAGCCCGGGAAAGTGCGGCACGCACGGTCAGGGAAGTCAGGGAACTTATTGGCTACAAGCCTTTCTGAAACAAAAAATAAAAGCCAGGCTTTTGACCTGGCTGACCTTGAAGGATCAAGGATATATTGAGATTGCCTGTGTACTTAGGTTAATTCAAATTACGTGCCAAATTATTTCATATGTCAAGACGGATTGCCATATCTCTTATTGTCCTGCTTCTCGCAGCGGTAGCACTGGCCGTTTATTTCCTGCATCAGAGCAGAAAGACCATGGCCGCCGATCCCTGGAAGCTTATCGGACAGGATGCAGGTATAGCAATTGAGACAATTGATCTCCGGAATCTTATCAATTCGTTGACCACAGGAAAAGGTCTTTTCTCGGAATTTGAAAAGGTAAAGGAACTGGCCGGCTTCAGCTCAGGCCTTAAGTACATTGCCGACCAGATAAACAAACCCGGTTTCAGAAAGCTCCTTCAGGAAGGAACTGCAGTTATATCGTTTCACTCCGGGGAGGACGGCCGGCTTACCCCTTTTCTATCAAAGGTGATCCCTGCCGAGACAGGATACAGACACCTCAGGGAAGCTATTGGAGAGGCAGGATTCAGCCAGATCACCGATGAAAGGAATGCAGGAAAAAGACTGACCCTGCTGCCTTTCCGTATTGACGACCGGACCGACACTTTGTTTGTGACTCTGAACTCCGGACTTCTTGTATGCACTACATCCCGTCAGCTTGTTACCAGGGCACTGTCGCAGAATCCCACTGTAACCGATATAAGAAATATTCCCGGATTCTCGAAGATTCTTGTTTCGTCGGGGAAAAACGAGGACAAGATCTTTATTGTAATGGGGAATCTCCTGAAGACCGCTGAAAGGATTTTTCCGGAAGAAAAATCATCTCTTGCAGCAAGAATTTCAAAGTTTGGAGGCATTGCAGGAGGTGATATCTTCATAAAGGAAGACGGCCTCTCCATAAGCGGTTACATCGAGGGCAGTGAGAACTCCGAACGGCTTTCCCGCTTCAGGTCGGCTGAACCTCTTGCCTTCCAGACTTACAGGATACTTCCCTCTGCTACTTCGATGTTTGAAACAATGGTGCTGACTCCCCGTGACGGGACGGCAGCAGCCGGAGGAGCGACAGAAAGCCAGGCCGCAACTCTTGCACGCAGGCTGAGGCCCTTCCTGGGCGATGAGATCACCAAAGCCTGGATAGACATAAGAAATAATCCGGTTACCCGGAACACACTGGTAATTTACAAACTTAAAAACAGGGTGCAGTGTGAGAATATCTTTCTCGAAATAGCGGGCAGCAGGTCGGAAAAAGCATACTTCAGGCCCGATGAGCAGACAAATGTGCCGGTGTATCTGACAGGAAAACCGGGTCTCTTGCTGGAACTGGAACCCGGTTTCGCCCCCGGATTCGACGACTCCTGCTTCGCCTTCCATGATAATTACATGATAACCGGAAATTCATATGCTGCAATATCCCGCCTGCTTTACGACAACATGCTTAACAAGACACTGGCAAACGAAAGGCTTTACAGGGAATTTGAAAATGGGATACCCTCACGGGCAGGTTACCTTTTCTATTGCGTGCCGGCAAAAAGCCTCGACTATTTTTCAGGTTTCTTCGGCCGTGAACTCGCGGAAGGACTCAGAGCCAATAAAGATATTCTCGATAAGGTACAGTCGATCGGATATCAGCTTGCATCCGTAAACGGAATGGTTTATAATAATCTCACCGTAAGCTATAAAGAGCTTGTAATGGAAGAATCGACAACCGAATGGGAAACACTTCTTGATACTACGGCTGCAATTAAACCCTTCTTTTTTACTAACCATAATACGGGTGTGAAGGAAATATTCATACAGGACTCCGGAAACAATGCCTATCTGATAAACACCGCGGGAAGGGTGCTTTGGAAACTTCCGCTGCGGGAAAGAATCAATGGACCTGTCTATATGATCGACTACTACAGGAATGGCAAATATCAGCTGCTCTTTGCCGGAAAGAACAATCTTCACCTGATCGACCGTAACGGGAATTATGTCGACAGATACCCGGTTAGACTTCGATCCCCGGCTACAAGCCCGCTTGCCCTTTTTGACTATGAGAACAACGGGACATACAGGCTGGTGATAGCAGGCGAGGATAAGTATGTATACTCCTACGATAAGTCGGGAAATGTGGTGAAGGGATGGGAACCGTTCAGGACGGCAGGAACGGTGACATCCGAGCCGGGCTTCTTTAAAGTCTCGGGGAAGGACTTTATTGTTGTGGTTGATGAATCCTCAATCTACTTCCTCGACCGTACCGGAAAGATCAGACTTACTCCCGATGATGCGGTCACCAAAGCCCCGGGATCGGCCCTGAGACTTTCGCCCGGATCGGGTTCTTCGCTCGTTTGTACCGCCCCTGATGGAACGGTCCAGACAGTGTCATTCAACGGAGAAGTTAAAAAATTCAGCTTTAGGAAGTTTAGTTTTGACCATTCATTCGATTTTTTTGATGTGGATGGCGATGGTTTTGGTGAATATGTTTTCATTGACAGCAGTATGCTGTATCTTTATGACCACAACCAGAAAGAGATGTTTTCGAAGGATTTCGATTCTCCAGCCCTAATGGGCCCGATCAGTTTCACATTCTCCTCTTCCGACAGGAAGATAGGGGTTTTTGATGCCGGCCGTAACCTGATATGGCTTGTCGACAGCAAGGGAACGGTAATGAACGGATTCCCGCTCAGGGGAGCTTCGATGTTCTCTATTGGAAAACTGTCCTCTGCTCCGGGTTGGAATCTTATAGTGGGAGGATCCGACAGGTTCCTTTACAACTATAGGATCGATAGTTCGGTCAAATAAGTGCAGACTATGAAGACAAGGGTGATTTTAAGTATCATTTTTACACTGATTGCGGCGGATATCACTGCTCAGAACAGTCAGGTCCTTTATTTCATGGACCTTCCCCAGAACCATCTGGTGAATCCCGCCTTCAGGCCTTCAAACCGCATCTACGTTGGTCTTCCCGGTATCACGGGCATTGATGCCACTGTAAGGAACAACATATTCAGCTTTTCGGATTTTCTTCCCGAAGGCAGGGAGATCAATGAAGCTACCATTCCCTTCCTGAACAGCGATTTTGACACACAGGGATTCCTGAGCGGCCTGAAAGAAAAGAATTACTTTGAACCGGACGGTATGGTGCAGCTGCTGGGACTCGGCTTTTCACCACAGATTGACAATGATCTTTATGTGTTTCTCGATATTAATGATCATGTCAGCGGAGGAATGGTCCTTCCCCGCGATTTTTTCAGGCTGGTATTCGAAGGCAACCAAAATCTTGCCGGACAAACGTTCGACTTAAGCGCAACCAGGATGAATGCAATGTACTATCGCGAGATAGGAATCGGAGCTTCGAAAAACATTACTCCGAGACTGAGGTTCGGGGCAAAGGCCAGGGTTCTCTTCGGGATGGCTGCCGCCAATTTAAGGAATTACGGACTGAATCTGATTGTGAACGAGGATTATACAAATTCACTTGAAGCCAATATGGCTCTCAACATAAGCGGACCTGTGAATGTTGTCACCGATGAACGGGGCCGTATAGAAGATGTGGATATAGATGATGAACGGTTCAATGACGGCCGGGAAATAGCGAAATTCCTTACAAATACCCGAAACGCAGGATTCGGACTCGACCTGGGAGCTGAATTTGTAGCCACAGAAAGACTTACTCTTTCAGCTTCGATAACCGATGTCGGATTCATAAAATGGACATCGGACCTCTCAAACCTCGAGACCACCGACACAATTATGCTCAGCGGACTCGATATTCAGGATGTATACAACGGCACTGCAACATTTGATGATGTAACCGGCAGTCTGATCGATTCCCTGAAAAATTCCTTTGTCGCCATTAATGACCCGACGCGTTTTACCACAAAACTTCCGGTCGGATTCACTGTCGGGGGAAAATTTGACCTTAATGAAAAATTCTCGGTCGGTTTGCTGTCGTACACGCAGATCTCGGATCAGCAGATAAAAGAGGCAGTAACCCTTTCGGGAAACATGAACCTGGGAAATACCCTCACAGCAACACTGGCATACACTGCATGCAATCACACTTACGATAACCTTGGTCTGGGAATCGGAGTCAGGGCTTCCGTCTTCCAGTTCTATTTCCTGTGCGACAGGGTTCCGCTCAACTGGAAAAGGACCGGAGGCAGCGGCGAAGAGATATTCCTTCCTGCCGGATGGAACACTCTGCATGCAAGGCTGGGCATGAACCTCGTCTTCGGAAACAGGGGGAACGACAATTATTGAATAGCTTAAAACCGAATAACTTCAAAACGAAATGACAATTTTAATCCGCATTGTATTAATCAGCATTATAATCTATCTTCTTATAAGACCAATCGTAAAATTTTTCCAGGGCCTGTATGGACCGGACCAGGGCACCAGACCGGAAAAGAATGACAATCCGAAATCGTCCGGAGTTTCAAAAGAAATCGGTGAGTATGTTGATTACGAGGAGGTTGAGTGAAATTTTATAAGGACGATTTTCTCAGTTGTTTTGCCAGCGCGTTTGCAAAAACAAAATCATTCAGGGTGTTGCAGTCGGAATCGAGTATCTCCTTGTTGGTGCCTTCCCAGCAAAGGATGCCGTCGCTCAGGAATATAATCTTTTCACCTATCTGCATCACCGAATTCATATCGTGAGTATTTACGATGGTGGTCATGGAGTATTCATCAGTGATCTCCTTGATAAGTTCGTCTATAAGGATTGCCGTAAGAGGATCGAGACCTGAGTTGGGCTCGTCGCAAAACAGGTATTTGGGATTAAGGGCTATTGCCCTTGCAATTGCCACTCTCTTTTTCATTCCTCCCGATATTTCGGAGGGAAACAGGCTGTTTGCATTCTTTATATTCACTCTGTCGAGACAGAAGTTCACTCTTTCAGTCTTTTCCTCAAGGCTCTGGTCGGTGAACATGTCGAGAGGAAACCTCACGTTTTCTTCAACTGTGCGGGAATCAAACAATGCGCTTCCCTGAAAAAGCATGCCTATCTGCTTCCTGATCTCCTTTCTCTCGTGGAACTCAAGCTGGCTGAACAGCTTTTCATCGTACCAGATCTCGCCGCTGTCGATTTCGTGAAGACCGACGATCGACTTTAGCAGGACAGTCTTGCCTGAGCCGCTCCTTCCGATAATGAGGTTGGTCTTGCCTGCTTCGAAGGTAACTGAAATATCCTCGAGCACCGATTTGCCGTTGAATGACTTGTTCAGCTTTTCCACCCTTATCATGACAGAAGTAGTTGGGTTAGGATTACGTTGAAGAGCAGGATCAGGATGCTGCTGTGGACCACTGCTTTTGTGCTTGCCTGACCGACTTCGAGCGACCCGCCCTCGATCCGGTATCCGTGAAAGGCCGATACCGTAGCGATGATGAATGCAAAAAAGAGAGTCTTTATAATGGCGTAGGTCACATAGTAGGGGATAAAGGCATACTGGATGCCGTAGATATAATCCTGCGAGGTAATAACTCCAGCCGAGGTGCCGGCTATCCAGCCGCCTACGATTCCGACTGATATGCTTATGAGAGTAAGGACAGGGTTGAAAAGGAGCGTGGCGATTATCTTTGGCAGGATAAGGTAGGATGCCGAATTGACGCCCATGGTCTCAAGTGCGTCGATCTGCTCGGTAACCCTCATGGTCCCGATCTCTGAAGCAATGCTCGATCCAACTTTTCCGGCCAGTATCAGTCCGGCTATAGTCGATGAGAACTCGAGAAGAATAGAATCGCGGCAGCCAAGCCCGATCAGGTAAGTGGGATATATGGGATTCTCGGTGTTATAAGCGGTTTGAAGAGTAATCACCGCACCCATGAAAAATGATATTATGGATATTATTCCAACCGAATTGAGTCCCAGAAATACCATTTCATGCATCGTCTGCTTGTAATAGACATATGGTTTTTCGGGACGGGAAAATACTTTCTTGAGAAGAATGAAATAACCTCCGACCTGCTCCAGGAATCTGATGATCATGATCTCTTTTTAATGACCGATAAATTTACGAATATTTATATGATTTTGTCTAATCTGATTCCAAAAGGGAATCGACAATAAATAGTATATTTGCGTAGTTTTATCCCAAAAGCAATATTTCTGATGGACAACAGGTATGTAATCATCATGGCGGGTGGTGTGGGAAGCCGTTTCTGGCCCCTCAGCCGTCAGGAACGGCCCAAGCAGTTTCTTGATATTCTCAGTACGGGCGAGACCTTATTGCAGCAGACATTCAGAAGGTTCCTTAACGTCTGCAGAAAAGAGAACATTTACATTGTTACCAGTGCGGAACATAAGGATCTGGTCGCTGAACAGCTCGACATTGACAGGTCGAATATACTGGCCGAGCCCTTCAGGCGGAACACTGCCCCCTGTCTGGCCTACGGAACCTTCCGTATCCTTAAGGAGAATCCCGACGCGGTGATAACGGTAACCCCTGCCGATCATCTTATAATAAAGGAGGACAGGTTCACGGAGGTAATAAAGCTTAGCTTTGATTTTGCTGCCAAAAATGATGCCCTGCTGACTCTCGGGATCAAGCCCGACCGTCCGGAGACGGGTTACGGATACATCCAGGCCGACAGGAAGAAAGCCTCAACCGGCATCACAAACCTGTATAAAGTCAAGACATTCACAGAGAAACCCAATCTGGAACTGGCCAGGGTATTCCTCCAGAGCGGTGATTTCTTCTGGAACTCCGGGATTTTTATATGGAACATTAAATCGATAATGAATGCCTTTGAAAAGCACCTTCCGGATATGTATTCAACTTTTGAAGAGGGGGCGGATCTACTGGGCACTGAAAAGGAAGCTAAATTCATAAGCAAGACCTATACAGTATGCCGTAATATCTCAATTGACTACGGGATAATGGAAAAGGCCGAAAACGTGTATGTTATGTGCACCGATATCGGCTGGTCGGATCTTGGAACATGGAGTTCGCTGTATGAACATTCTGTCAGGGACAGACAGGGTAATGCCAAAGTAAACGGAGAGGTCTTTTCATACGACAGCGAGGGGAATATATTCAGTATTGCTCCCGGAAGGATAGCTGTGGTACAGGGTCTGAAGGATTATATCATTGTGGATGCTGATGATGTTCTTCTGATCGTTAAAAAAGATGAGGAACAGAACCTTAAACACTATCTTGAGGATGTTAAGAAAGCCACCGGGGACAAATATCAATGACCAGGGGTATTAGGGAACATAAAAAAAAAGGGCTGCCGCGGCAGCCCTTTTTTAATGTTGGAAATTAAAATTCCCACAGGTCGTGTTCAAAATTGAACAAATCATTCTTGATCCTTTCAGCTTCATAAAGCGTTGCCTTTCCCACTGTATATTCATTGATCTGCCTGTCGTCAAATACATTTGATTCGCCGAAGATCACGCTGCCGAATCTTCTCTGCATGAAGAGATCGTCGTAGGAGATCCTCTGAGCATCGTTGTTTGCAAGGAATACCTCATTTTTTGCGAGGGCATCCCTCACATCTTCATACCTGATCCAGAACAGTGGTTTTCTGAGGGCGCGTCCGGCATCATTGTCGTAGCCCATCCAGTAGGGCATCATTCCTATGATCCTGACATCGAGCTTCGACAATTTCTTGTCGAAATACCATTCCTCATATACCAGCAACTGCTTGACTTCCTCAGGCTTTGACTGCTCTGTGATAGTGGTGTCCCTGGTCTGGCCTTCGGCATTTATCTGGATTGACTGGGTTTTGGTCGTGGCACCCATGTTCACTTCAATATCATCGTAGGTTGTCGGCAGGTTTGAATCCATGGCCGAAAAGGCTTCAAGACGTCCGGCACGGATCTCTTCAAGGATGATGTTTATGAGGCTTTTCCTGCCGTCCTGGGTTGTTTTGACCGGATAGTAAAGCGGTTGGTTCATCTTCTCCCTGAGGTCGATGAGACGCCATATCTTTTTTGACCATATTACATCAGCTTCCCTGAGATAGGGATAGTTGATCTTTTTGTTATCAGGCATGGATTTCTGGTAAATATCGCCAAATGACTGTGCGCTGGCCATTGTGCCGATCGCCAGTGCGATAATTCCAAAAAAGACTTTCTTATTCATTGTATTTGGATTTATTACTTAATCAATTTTCAAGATTATCGGGCTCAGATCCATAGTTCTTCCATCAGGTGCAAGGCATTTTATATCCTTTATGAAAAGGTTTTTGCCACGGGTAAGCCTGGTGATCAGGTCTTTCTGTGCAGGCGTAAGGGAACTTGTATTGCTTTTTTCTTCAAAGTCACCGCGACTGTCGGTATAAAGTACTGTAAAGGAACTGATCTTGTAGACCAGGTCAAATTCGAAGTCGGGAAGTGAGGCGTACACTCCTGTCTGGGCTGCTGCAGTGTTCCTGGCTATGGTACCGGTGCTTTTCCCGCCGAAAACGGCGATAGGAGCAGGTATAGCTTTCACCCTGAATTCAATAGGGGCAAAGGTATTTGCCTTTCCTGTTTCATCGGTGACGGATACAACAACCTGGACATTCTTGCCTACTGTAGTCGGGTTAACAGCCCAGTTACCCCTGAAGTTTTCACCCCTGGAATTTTTTACCTTCTGAGTGGTAACAGTCCCGTTCACTACCTTGATCTTTATCTTGCTCGGGTCGACACCCGGAACCGATACATCTATGGGATTGAGGATACCCTTGTACATTACGTTCATAGCGGTTGGTGAGACCACAACATTCGGCACACCTACATTATATGATGAACTGAAGGGATAATCGATTGTGGCTCCTGAAGGATTCTTCACCGAGATCACCCCGCCCCAGCTCTTGGGTCCTGTTGTACTGGCACGAACCCTGTAAATTCCCCTTCCGGCTTCATCGACAGGAAGAGTGGTTCCGTTGACCGTTATAACAGGTGTCTGGGTCGAATCAATGGCGGATATGAATACCCTTGCCTCATAATCGCCGCCCTGAGTCACATAATTTGCAACAGGTACAACTGTCGGAACGATCTTGTTGACCCTGAATTCACCTGCATCTATCTGTGAATAAAGGTGATTCAGCACTTCGGTTTCAGCGTTCCTTACATCGACCTGCATCTTCGACAGCACTGTCTGAACTGCTACCAGAGGCAAAGTCTGGAAAGTCAGGTTCTCCCATTTATTGGGCTGACCATCGGGATCACGGCCGTCGTCAGTATTCAGACTGGTGCGGAGAGCATCTTCAGCCGACGGATTTTTACCGTCGAGTGTTGAAATCAGGAATTCCCTGTAATCGTTCATAAGAGCTTTCAGAGCTGATGCCTTGCCGTTTTCATTCGCACCGATAAGTATCTGTGAAGGAACGTTGTTTTCGTCTATCTTCTTAACCTCGTCGATGTTGATCACATTTCCTACAACAGCTTCCGTTTCCGGACCTTCTGCCGTTAGAATTATTTCAATCTTGAGATCCTGAATGAAGTTGAATATCTCTTCTGCGCGGCTTTTGACCTCCATGGCAGTATCACGGTATTTCCCTGCTTTTGTGGGATTTTCGTTTGCTGCCTTGTTGAAATCATCATAAATACGGTTGTTCTTTATAGCGTAATTGCTGAGCGTAGTAGTCAGACTCTTATCAACTTTCTTGAATGCTTCCACGGCATCCTTTGACACGTTAAGTGCAAGCATGGCGGTAAGAATCAGGTACATCATACCGATCATCTTTTGCCGTGGTGATAGCCTCTCGTGAGCCATTTTCTAAGGTTGTTTAGTTTTGAATTAAAATGTCACGTTATTTTACATTCATGGCAGCAAGCATATTGCCGTAGACATTGTTCAGTGCTGCGAGGTTTTCGTTAAGTCTGGTCATCTGGTCACGATACTTTTTGGCATCGCCGGCCGATTCTTCAAGATCTTTCAGGAGGGTTTGAATGCCTTTCTGAAGGTTTTCAGATTCCCTGATATGTCCATCCACTCCCTTGCGCTGCAATTCATAAACGGCATTCAGTGCAGAAAGATTCTTATTCAGCGATTCAAGCTGCTGCTGGTATGACCTGCCTCCTGATTCGATCACCGAATAGGATTCGGCCAGCTTCCCGTAGTTGGAATTGGATTCGGTAATGATTCTGGCTGTCGACTGGTATGAGTCGGCCAGCTTCCCGAGGGCTGCATCAGCTGAGTGTATCGTGTTCATATATTTCGTTGATGCGGCTGAAATGTCACCCATTACGTTTATATTGGAGGTGGCTTCGCTGAACCTTTTCATGCCAACACCAAGCTTCTGGAACAAATCAGGCGTAATATCAGCGCTTTCGAGCATCTCGTCGAATTTCGAGAGGGCATAGGAACCGCTTCCGGCACCGCCGCCGCTGCTGCCTCCGATAGCTCCGCCGAATCCTCCGCCGATAGCTCCGGCATATCCTCCTCCTGAGACGCCCATGGCTGCTGGTTCATCCTCCTTTATGCCGGCAAGCTCAGGATATACAAGCGTCCAGTCAACCTCCTCATGAAGGGGCTCGAACGCTGAAAAGAAGAAGATTACTGCTTCAGTGAACAGACCGACAGTCAGCATTAATCCTGCACCATTCCAGTGCTGTATTTTAAACAATGCACCAACGATTACAACTGAAGCGCCAATACCATACAGCTTGGCCATGAAGTTCTTGTATCCGCTCGACTGAACTATTTCTGCTAGGCTCATTTAACTGGTTATTTAAAGGTTATTTTAATACTATTGATTTACACCTATGTATGATCTTACATTACGGAATCCGATATAGGATTTGGTTGAATCCTGATATTCGTAGTCCCTTGAGCTGGTCTGGAGGAAATAGGCGATATCCTTCCATGAACCGCCCCTTATTACTTTACGCTTGAGTACAGGCGGGTCCTGCGGACGTGCGTTGTACTCATAGTTGGGATTCAGGTCGTGTTCGAAAATATATGCCGAGGGATGAAAGGCCCCAAGCGTCCATTCTGCAACGTTTCCTGACATATCGAAAAGTCCGTATTCATTGGGTTCATACGATCCTGCCTTAGCGGTATAGACTGTTCCGTCGTCGATATAGTTACCGCGCAGGGGTTTGAAGTTAGCGAGGAAACAACCCTCGTAGTTCCTGGTGTAAGGTCCGCCCCATGGGTACATCGATAGATCGAGTCCACCCCTGGCAGCATATTCCCATTCGGTTTCGAGCGGCAGCCGGTATGCCTGTACGTCGGCAATGCCATTCTTTCTTAATGCCGTGTTCATATAATCCGTCCTCCACCTGCTGAATGCTTTTGCCTGTGACCATGATACGCCTACAACCGGATAATCATCAAACGAAGGATGCCAGAAGTAGAGATCTGCCTGCGGATCATTGAACGAGTAAGTAAAATCCCTGATCCAGCAAAGCGTGTCGGGATATATATTAATGGTATCATGCCTGATGAAGGAGGAACGGTTCCTGACCTCTGTCGTATTACCGTTACGGTCAATCACCTGTCCTACATACTTCCAGGTGTTGTTGGCATAGTCGTTGACATACTTGGCCTTTGCAGCCTGCTGATAATCAACCCAGAAATAGGTAAAATTAAGCTTCCTGACGTCAATCTGCTTCTTGCCGTTGAACCTCTCCTCGGGAGGATAAAACATCTCTTCGAGCACCGACGCAGTGGTCTCTTCCCTTGGATCGATCCTTTCAGCCCAGTTGAGTACAGGCGGGTCCACCGGATTACCATCGTCATCGACGACAAAATATTCGCGGTCGGGAACCTGAGCTTCTCCCAGCTTGGTTCTGAGAATCGAATCCCTGACATAATAGACAAACTGACGATACTTATTGTTGGTTATTTCTGTCTGGTCCATCCAGAAGGCTTCCACAGTAACGGTTTTGGAGATGCTGTTCATTGCGAAGACCGCATCCTGATCGCTCGGACCCATTGTAAAACTACCCGCGGGAATGAAAGCCATTTCGAAAGGTTCCGGCTCGAAGAAGTTCTTTCTACCCGGAACTCCCGTCAGTTCTCCATTATCCGATGACTTACATCCGCCTAATATTATCATAATTATCAGAGCTGGAAGGATTACCTTTTTCATCATATTATAATTTTGAATTTTAATGGTATGATGGAACCCACATGGTTGAAATTTATCTGCATTCATGTTTTTGTAACTGATACATGTGGGTTTCATAATTCTAAATAATTTTGTATTGCAAGTAACTTTTTTAAACTTATAAGAACCTTATGCTTTTGTATCTCATCGGGCT
>JAFGXK010000133.1 GCA_016936695.1 Bacteroidales bacterium
AAACTCTGAAACACTGAAACACTGAAACTCTGAAACACTGAAACACTGAAACACTTTTCCGGCATGAAATTTATTTCCGGGACAGGGACCGGTTTGAAAAATACTTCATAAATTGTAACACAAACTTAAAAACATTAACCATGCTTATCTTACGGGGAACATTCATCGGAGGTGTGTCGTACTTCCTTATTGGCTGGCTCGTCTATGGTGTGCTGCTTTACAATTTCTTTTCTCCCATGACTAACACCTGTGCAAACCGTTCTGAAGGTGAAATGATATGGTGGGCAATGATCCTGTCAAATCTGCTGATAGCATTGTTCCTGACATTGTTTCTTAGTTGGTCAGGTGCACGAAGTATTACTGATGGCCTGAAGACCGGGGCTTTGTTCGGAGCCCTGTTCACAGCTACAATCGACCTGTCCCTGTTTTCAATGACAACAATGTATAAATCTCTGCTGCCGATAGTTATTGAAATCGTTGCCAGTGCGGTGGTTCTTGCATTAGTGGGAATGATCATTGTACTCACCAGGGGAAAAGAGAGACAGGGGAATTTATAAAATTGAAAAGGTTGAATAAAGATTTTTCGAAAATCATCTTTTTTTCAGTTCTGTCTGCTGTTTGTCTGGTCATCGCAAATCCGGTTCTGGGTCAGAGGAAGATGGAAGATCTCAGCCGTGGAGTTATCGCCGTTCGAAAATCAGTTGATTCCGTGTTCATAAGCTGGAGATTGCTGGCAACTGATCCCGGCGATATTTCTTTTAACATATACCGTCAGGCAGGAAAAGGCAAACCAGTGAAGCTTAATAGTTCGCCTGTACGCTTAACCACTTCATTTGAGGACGGAAACGTAAATTTCAATGAGGATAATACATATTATGTCCAATCAGTGCTAAGCGGTAAGGAACAGAAGGAGGATGCTTTTTATAAAATTAAAGCCGGGACCCCGGCAGGGCAATACATCAGTATACCTCTCAGAACGCCTTACGGATACACCCCGAACGACATTTCTCCCGGCGATCTTGACGGCGACGGCGATTATGAACTGGTCCTTCACCAGACCGGCCGAAGCATCGACACTCCTTCGCCCGGCATTTCAGGTATTCCCATATTCCAGGCCTATGATATGGACGGTACTTTTCTCTGGGAGATCAATCTCGGCAGAAATATCCGCGAGGGAGCTCATTACACTCAATTCATGGTTTATGACCTCGACGGTGACGGCATGGCGGAATTTGCATGCAAAACTGCCGATGGGACCATCGACGGGCTGGGAAAGGTTATAGGAGATTCAACAAAAGACTGGAGAAACCCCGACAGGTCGAGCGGACCTTTATACGGCAAGATACTCGAAGGTCCGGAGTATTTCACAATTTTCAGCGGCAAAACCGGTGAAGCCCTGGCTACAGCCGATTACATACCCAACCGTTATCCCCTTAACGGATGGAACGGTCACGGCGGTAACGGCGGAAGCGACAGCACCGGCAACCGGGTTGACCGCATGCTTGCCTGTGTGGCTTACCTGGACGGAGTAAATCCCAGTGTCATAATGTGCCGGGGATATTATGGCAGGTCGGTTCTGGCAGCATGGGACTGGAAGAACGGAAAACTGACTTCACGGTGGGTGTTTGACAGCAGGGACGGAGAAAATCCTTACTCTGGTCAGGGTAATCATAACCTTACAGTTGCCGATGTGGATAATGACGGACGGGATGAGATTATTTACGGCTCCATGGTTGTCGACGATGATGGGAAAGGATTGTTTTCCACCGGCCTTCGCCATGGCGATGCACTTCATGTCCAATAACGGTTCCAAATCAACACCTGCGCTCAGCGCCGATCTCTTTGGAGACTGGCGTGAGGAAATAATATTCAGAACAGCCGATAATAAGAATTTGAGAGTTTATACTACCACATTACCCTCGGTCCACAGGATCCCCACACTGATGAGCGATCCCCAATACCGCCTGTCGGTTGCTGCCCAGAATGTGGCTTACAATCAGCCTCCCCATACCGGATTCTATATCGGAAGGCTGAGGACCGATTGAAAACATCAGAATACTTAAAGCTTGTCAATATTCTTCCTGACTTGTGACGCTCGTAAAAATTAGTGCGGTTTTATTTTTTACATATTGAATTTAACCGCACTAACGGCAATTTTTGTTCTGTATGCCTGAGAGCCTTACCATGGATACCTTAAAGTATATTAACTCCCCCCTGCCGAATTAATAATGAGTCAGCTGGCACAATTAATGAAAAAGTAGATACTACGACCAGGATGAGATCCCTCGCCTGAATGGTCTTTGATTACTCTTTTTCCGCGTTGATTGTCTTCCATATGGGGATAGCCCCCATTATCCGATATCAACCGGCGAGGGATGACAATCGCCCTGGGGGTGTTGGGGGGTGAGGCCGCGGCGAGTGAATCATTACCAAAAGGGCAGAATTGCTGCTCTCGCCGCGGCCTCACCCCCCCATGACAACCATGCACCATGTCATCCCGCATCCCGGTTGAAAAGTAATTACAAAGCAATCGATTCAAAAAAATTGTCAGGGATAATAGAATGTTCAAAAACCAGGGGATGCGGGATCCCCTGAACAGGCACTGAATATCCAAAGCAAGTCTTTTAGTGAAATCACCCGGGCAGTGCGCCGCACTAATTGTCACAAGTCAGGCCTGTCGGTTGCTGCCCAGAATGTGGCTTACAATCAGCCTCCCCATACCGGATTCTATATCGGATCGCTGAAGGCAGATTGATAGTCGCATTGCCCGGGAGAAAGAAAAGACAGTTTTAATATTCTATCTTTGTGCCCATAAAAAAGGCAAATGGATTTCTCACTCAAAGGATTTTTCTACAGGTTATTAATCGACCCGCTTTTAAGGGGACTCAGGACACGTGTGGCCTCAATGATTAGTCCGGGGGAAAAGGTTATCGACATAGCCTGCGGCACAGGAGCACTGTCACTGGAGATGTCAGACCGCGCCGGTCATGTTACAGGGATCGACCTGTCAGAGGATATGATAAACACAGCCCTCCTTATGGCAAATAAGCGCCGGATTCACAATGTTTCCTTCGGACTGATCGACGCCACCGACCTCTCAAGTTATACAGACCGCAGCTTCGACGTGGCCGTTTCAACTCTGGCGATGCACCAGTTTGATCCGGAGACAGGCGTGAAGGTGCTAACAGAGATGAAACGTGTTGCCCGGCGTATTATCCTAGCCGATTATAACTGCCCCATGAACCCGGGTCCTGCCTCCTGGCTGGCATGGGGCATCGAACGTGTGGCAAAAGGCGACCATTACCGTAATTTCAGAAAGTATATGGCTGCGGGCGGCCTCAAAAAACTTGCTGCTGATGCCGGACTTGTAATAACCTCTCAGGAGGAAAAGGGAAAAGGGGTGTTCGTGATAGCAACATTGAGGCCGGAAGTGAGCTGACCAGTTATTATCAATTTGCCAGTCTGTGATCCAGTAATGCCGCCAGTGCCTTATGATATTCGTTTTCAAGTTCCAGAAGCCTGTCTTCCGATTCATACAGCGATTTCAAATACATAAAATAGGTTGAAACGGAAATCTCACATGCTTCCAGAGCCTTGTCGGGGTACTTTGTCCCGCCGCCCGACTCAATAATTTCCCTGATCTCTGAAACACTTTTCTGCAGTGCCATTATTCTGGAATAGTAATTTCGTGCTTCCGATTTGAGTTTCAGCAGTGTGGCTTCGCGCAGAGATTCTGAATAATCAGCTGCAGCCGATGCCGATCTGACTTTGTTTGAATTTGCCCAGAGCGGAATGCTCAGTCCGGCAACCGGACCTGTATAGGCCGTACCTGCTACGATTTCTGATCCGTAGCCAACCTGAATTTCAGGCAGAGATCCGCTGCGGCTCAGCCTGACCTCCTGCCGGCTGATATTATATTCAATTTCCGGAATGAGGTAAGCAGGATGCGATTTTGATTTCTCGGTAATCAGCTTATCAAAATCAGGTACTTCCATAACCGGGTAATCCGCATATTCGATTTCTGCTGCATCCGATCCGCTCATGTAACCAAGCTTTTCCCTTAGCATCTCTGTTTCCGATTCCCTCCGGGTGATTTCAAGGCTTACGGCTGACAATTCGAGCAGGATGTTGTTGTAATCCATAATTGTGGCTTCTCCGTTTTCAAGCATCTTGCCCC